>JAYUIZ010000182.1:0-2858 GCA_043765595.1 Lysobacter sp.
CCTCGAAACCTTCCGCCTGCAGCGCGGCGACCATTGCGCGGAATTCGTCGATGACTGCGCCGACATTATCGTTGCCGGTGCGGCGGCAAGCCGCGTAGCGTGCATCAGGGCAGAAGAAGCCGATGGTGTTGTAGCCCCAGTAGTTGCGCAGGCCGCGCTCGTGCACGCCGTGTTCGTCGATCGCGGTGTAGATGGGCAGCAGCGACAGCGTGCTCACGCCGAGGCGCTTGAGATGCGCGATCGCCGCGGGATGCGCGAGTGCGGCATAGGTGCCGCGCAGCGCGTCGGGGATACCGGGCAACGTCATCGTGAAGCCCTTGACGTGCAGCTCGTACAGCACGAGCTGCGACAGCGGAAGGCGTGGATGCTGCGCTGCGCGCGGCGCGGCTGGCGGGGTCACCCGTGCCTTCAATGCGAGCGCGGCGTTGTCGCGGGTGTCTAGCACGCGCGCGCCTTCGGGATGCCCCTGCACATGCGCGAAGTGTTCCGCGCGCCAGTCGAAGCGGCCGACGATCTCGCGGGCATAGGGATCGAGCAGCAGTTTGTGCGGGTTGAAGCGATAGCCGGATTCCGGCTTCCAAATGCCGTGCGCGCGATAGCCGTAGATCAGGCCGGACTGCGCGTCTGGCAGTACGCCGGAAAATACGCCGTCTTCGGTGGGATGCAGGGGGTAGCGTTTCAGTTCGTGGGTGCCGTCGGCATCGAATACGCACAAATCGATCCGTTTCGCGCGCTGCGAGAACACCGCGAACTGGATGCCGCCATCGACGACATGCGCGCCGAGGGGCGATGCGCGGCCGGGTAGCAGATGCGTGGGCAGGGTCACGGTCATTGTCTGTGGGGGCGACGCAAGTCGCGACAGATGTCGAACGGATGTCGATATATTTGCGGGCGCCGGTCGTGACTTGCGTCGCTCCCACAGAGAGCGGGCGGGCGGGTAGTGCTGATCATGTAGAGTTCGATCCGTTTCACAAGGTGCGAGGACACTGTGAGCTGGACGCCGCCATTGACGACACTCGCGCAGAGAGATGCTCGCCGAGGGGCGATGCGTGGCCGGATAAAAGATGCGCTGGCAGCGTCACGGCCATGACCTGTGGGAGCGACGCAAGTCGCGACAGATGTCGAACGGATGTCGGCATGCTTGCAGGCGCCGGTCGCGACTTGCGTCGCTCCCACAGGGAGCGAGCGGGCGGGTAGTGCTGATCATGTAGACTTCGATCCGTTTCACGAGCTGCGAGGACACTGTGAGCAGAAGGTCACCATTGACGACACTCGCGCAGAAAGATGCGCGCTGAGCGGCGATGCACGGCCGGATAAAAGATGCACTGGCACTGGCAGTGTCACGGTCATGATCTGTGGGAGCGACGCAAGTCGCGACAGATGTCGAACGGAAGTCGGCATGCTTGCAGACGCCGGTCGTGACTTGCGTCGCTCCCACAAACAGCGAGCGGGCGGGTAATGTCGAGCATGTAATGTTTGATCTATTTGCGCCGCTGTGAGAACACGGTGAACTGGACGCCGCCATAGACAACACTCGCGCAGAGCGATGCGCGCTGAGCGGCGATGCGCGGCCGGGTAGCAGATGCGCTGGCAGCGTCACGGCCATGACCTGTGGGAGCGACGCAAGTCGCGACAGATGTCGAACGGAAATCGGCACGCTTGCAGACGCCGGTCGCGACTTGCGTCGCTCCCACAAACAGCGAGGGCGCGGGTATTGTCGCGCGCGCCGCGACTTGCGCCGCTGCCATAAAGGGTGAGGGCATGCATATTCGCTTGCGTTGGGGGGCACGGTTAAAAGCGACTGACACCGCGAGAAATAGCCGATCATGCCGGCACCAGCATCAGCGTCGCCAGCGGCGGCAGCGTGAGTGCGAGCGAACGCGCGCAACCGTGCGCTGGCACGGCTTCAACATGCAGCGTGTGCATGTCGTTGCCCAGGTCGGTGCCGCCGTAATGGCGCGAGTCGGTGTTGAGCGCTTCGCGCCATTGCGCGGCAGCATCATCGGGCACGCCCAGCCGGTAGCCGTGCCGGGGCACCGGGGTGAGGTTGCAGATCACCAGCGCGGTGCCGCCCAGGCCATCGCGGCGGATCCACGCGAGCACCGACTGCTCGCGGTCGTCGCCGCTGATCCATGCGAAGCCGGCGCTGTCGCAGTCGAGGCGATGCAGCGCAGGCGTGGCGCGATACAGCGCGTTGAGATCGCGCACCAGTGCTTGCATGCCGGCGTGTGCGGGCTGATCAAGCAGGTGCCAAGGCAGGGCTTCGTCGTGGCGCCATTCGTACGGCTGCGCGAATTCCTGTCCCATGAACAGCAGCTTCTTTCCCGGGTGGCCCCACATAAAGCCGTAGTACGCGCGCAGGTTTGCGAATCGCTGCCACGGGTCGCCGGGCATTTTCTGCAGCAGCGAGCCCTTGCCGTGCACCACTTCATCATGCGACAGCGGCAGCACGAAGTTTTCGCTGAAGGCGTACACCAGGCCGAAGGTTATCGTGTCGTGATGCCAGCGCCGATGCACGGAATCTTCCTGCATATAGCGCAGCGTGTCGTTCATCCAGCCCATGTTCCATTTGTAGTGGAAGCCCAGGCCGCCGGTGTCGGTGGGCGCGGATACCCCGGGGAAACTGGTGGATTCTTCGGCGAGCGTGATCGCACCGGGCACATCGCCGCCGACGCGAGCGTTGATGGTCTGCAGCAGCGAGATTGCTTCCAGATTCTCGCGGCCGCCGAACGCATTCGGTATCCATTCGCCGGCATCGCGCGAGTAATCGCGATACAGCATCGACGCGACCGCGTCGACGCGCAGCCCGTCGATGCCGAACTGTTCCAGCCAGTGCAGCGCGCTGCCGGCGAGGAACG
>JAYUIZ010000183.1:0-8319 GCA_043765595.1 Lysobacter sp.
CGCGGGTGAGTTCTCCGGCCAGCTGCGGCGGCACGTCTTCGCTGCTGGCCTTGCCCTGATACATGGGTGCGGTGGCCAGCAGCAGTTTCCAAACGGCGGGCGGCGTTTTCCACGGCGACGGCTGCAGGTGCAGGTCGTCGAAGTGATCGGCAAGCCGCTGGGCGAACACCGCCAGCGTGTCGCGCTGCCAGTAGCGGATCGACAGCCGGGACGCGTTGGGAGCAAGGCCCAGAATATAAATCTGCGTGCCTTCGTCGAGGGCTGCGTCCAACTCACGCAGCGGCCGGCCCTGCCTGACCTGTTCCAGCACAGCGCACAGCTTCTGCGCTTCCTGCCCGTCGTCGCTGGGCGGGTCGAGCATGCTGTCCAGCAGGTCTTCGGCGGCCTCGGCCTGCCGCGCGTCGTCGGCGACCGCCCAGAACACCACGGTGGCATCGCCGATCTGCATCCGCTGGCGGTTGCCGGGGTCGCGACGCAGCAGATAGTTCAAAGCAGTGGTGTAGGCGAACGCGGCCTGTTCGGAGATCGGGGCGTTGTCGCCCTGGTCTTTGCCATACGATTTGAACGCGTCCAGGTTGAAGGACACAATCGAGGCGCCGGCGCTCTGCGCACCGTTCACGCCCTTGATGGACGCATGCAGGCGGGCCAGCGGCAGGGTTTCCCCGGTGACCAGACATCGCCCCGTACGGGCAGCGCCACCGCCGCCCAGCAGGCGTGCGCGCAGCGCGCGCGCGGCGGGACGCTCATGCAGATAGGCGCGCTCGCCGTCCATGCGGAACACCATATTCGCGTCCAGCATCTCGTCATTGAAAAGCGGATCTTCCGCGAACCGCGCCGGGTCCCAGCGATTGATGAACGCGAGCAAGGCCTGCAGCCCCGGGTCCGTCTCGCCGGCAAGCGCTTCGCGGTGCAGCGTTTTGAAGGCATCGTGCTCCCGGGCGGACCGTTTGCTGGTTGCACTGACACCCAGGCTATAGCTCGTCTTATCCCACAACACATTGGATTTGATGCCACTCGCGCGTTTTTCCGGCTGCGGCACGCTGAGGCTGCGCGGCAGCGGTTTTTTGCCCGAGGTGTCGCGAATGTCGTTGACCGCCACCAGCGCGCCCTGCGGGTCCAGCAGCAGTTCATAGCCGATCTTTTCCTGGCTGTAGCCCGGCGGCGACAGACCCGGCATCTCACGCTCCAGCAGCCGTTCGTAATACGCATTGAGCGCGGAGAGGATCATGTCTTCACCGCCCTGCCGGCCAGCGGCGGCACCGCGATCAGGCCGTCGGACATCTGCGCGCGGAAAAAATGCGGGGTCATGCCGTCTGCGAAGTCGATGTCGTGCAGCATCCAGCCCAGATCGCGCTCCCCACGCAGCGCGTCCGGCAATGCGGACAGATCGACATCGCTTTCCAGCAGCTCGAAGCTGGCCGGGAACTCGCGGGTGCCCAGGCACGGCGCATGGAAATACTGACCTTTGCGCGCGCGTCGATTGAAGGTGTCCAGATGCTTGCCGATGTTGTCGTCGGGCCCGGCCTTGTCGGTCAGCTCGAAGTGCGCATGCACCACATAGGCCACGTCCCGGAGGATGGTGGCGGCCCGCTGCTGGCGGTCTTCTTCGACATAGGTCACCAGATTGTCGGTGCGCCCCGCCTTCATCGCCTTGGCGACGCTGGCGGCGGACAGTTTGCCGCCCACTTCATTGCGGCGGATCGATTCGAAACGGATCGGCTTGAGCACCTGGATGCTGTCCACCACCCAGCGGATCGCCGGTTTCCAGTGGATCGCCTCCAAAATGCCGCGCGCAGCGGACGGGGTGATCACGTCGTAGCTCACCCGTTCCACCTTCATTTCGGGCCGGGTGAAGCAGGCGCGCTCACCCCAGATTTTCAGCTTGATTCCGTATGCCATGAAACCTCCATTGGTTATGGCCCCCTCGGAAAACCGAGGGGGCTTTACTACGCGTCAGCAGAACCAACATGTTTCAACCCACGCTCTACAACAGCTTTTTGATCAAGTGATCTATCACTGGCGACCCTAAAACGATCGCTAGAAGAGCGACGTACCAAGGCCATGGGGAAGATGGCTTTTTTCCATCGACGTCGAGACGCAACTTGATACGGAAATCAGAGTTGGAGTCTTTTTCTTGCGGCTCGGACATGGGAACGCTCTTCATAGGGCCTTGGTGAGCGGGATCCTATTACAAATTTCATATTTGTTCAACTGACATAAGATCAAATCACACACCTGTCTGCCTCCATGTAAGTGGGGTTGTCCCAGCGAAGCCCGAAATCCGGGTGGTAGAGATCGGGATTCACCAGTTCCATGAACTGCTCGCCATAGCGGTCGGGCGCAACCGGCTGGATAGCCTGGACGGCTCGCAGTGCGTCGTAACCCGCTTTGGGCAGCTGCACCAGATAAGGCTGCAGGGTGCGGGCGATGGCGATGGCGCCGCAGCTTTTCGCGAAATGTAAACTCTTCAGCGCATTTTTAGCTGTCTCGTTGTCATCGTCGAAAGGCACGATCACCGGGCACATGACGCTGTCGATCATCCTGAATTTGGCGGACAGGGTCTCAAACGGCAGGCTTTCGATGCGGCTGTTCCTGAGCAACGACAGCAGCTGGTGGCGGTCGAGTTGATCCGCGCCTTTCTGCCAATACAGCTGCTGGAAATAGGCATGCACCGCGTCAAGACCCAGCAGGTCATGCGCGTAGTGGCGGTGGATTTCGCGGAACACCTGCGCGAATTGCTTCAACTCCGGCGGCGGTGCCCAGTCCGGGTTGGCTACGCTGAATACCAGCACTTCACTGGCGTCCACGGGACGGCGACCTTCGCGGTTGCAGCGTCCTGCGGCCTGGGCGATGGCGTCCAGCCCGGCCTCGGCGCGCAGCACGGCGGGGAAATCCACGTCGACGCCTGCTTCGATCAGTGAAGTAGACACCAGCCGGCAAGGACGGCCGTCGCGCAACCGTTTGCGGACGTCGTCCAGCACCCGGCTGCGATGTTTGGCGAACATCAGCGTGGTCAGGTGACAAGCGCCGGGACAGTCGGCGATGCGCTCGAACAGTGCGCGCGCATGGCGACGGTTGTTGACGATGCACAGCACCTGGTCGCGGTCGCTCAGCTGCGATGCCAGCGCATCATCGTCAAGTGCACCGAGGTGACGCGCGGTGACTCGCTGCAGCTTGCGGTACAGCGCAGGCGGGTCGGGCGCCAGTTCGCGCACGCCCGTCAGCCCGCCGGGAAAGCCGTCGGCCGCATGCAGTGCGGGTTGGGTGGCGGTGCACAGCACGATGCTGGTGCGATAGTTCAGGGCAAGTTCGTCCAGCGCCACCACGCAGGGCTGCAGCAGATGCAGCGGCAGGGTCTGGGCCTCGTCCAGAATCACCACACTGCCGGCGATGTTGTGCAGTTTCCGGCAGCGCGAGGGGCGGTCGGCGAACAGACTCTCGAAGAACTGCACGGCCGTGGTGACCACCACCGGCGCATCCCAGTTTTCCATGGCGACGCGCAGTTTTTCCTTCGACTCGGGGTTGTGTGTGCGGTCATCGATAAATGCGCTGTGATGCTCCAGAACGGCGGCATCGCCGAGATCCGCAAACGCATCGCGAAAGACCTGCGCGGTCTGTTCGATGATGCTGGTGTAGGGAATCACATAGATGACCCGGCGCAGGCCGTGAGCGATGGCGTGATCCAGCGCAAATGCCAGCGACGCCAGCGTCTTGCCGCCGCCGGTGGGCACCGTCAGTGAAAAAAGACCCGCATCCAGACCTGCCTGCGCGCGCACATGACCGAGGATATCGGCGCGCATCCGATTGACGTCGCTGTTCGCGCTGAACGTGGAAAGCGTGCTGTCAAGCTTGTCGCGCAGCTGTTGCAGCGTGGGCACTGCGGTTGGCCGCGCAGGCTCTCCGCCGATCCGCCGATAGAACGCGTTGGTGTCGAGATAATCGGCGTCCACCAGTGCGGAAAACAGCATCCGCACCAACATCGATAGCTGAAAAGCAGTGCGTTCGGGTTTGCTGCGGAAATTTTTCGGCAGAACAACAGCGCTGCGGTCGGGCAACGCGATTTCGTCCTGCCACGCCGCCAGCAACGGCGGCAGCTCACTCTCCAGTCGATCTTTCAGCGCTGTGCGCGCCTCGCCGTTGACGCCGTTGGCAAGCCCGGCATGGTGGCCGACAATGGCATAGGCCAGCAGCAGACCGCGCTTATCGTAATGGTCGCGGGCGATTTTCCCGCCCCAGGTGGCGTGGTCCAGCTTCGGCTCGCGGCCTTCCAGGCGTGCCTGGAAACGCGCGGTGTACTTGCCCAGATCGTGCAGCAGGCCAGCCGCCCGCGCCATCTCGCCGCAGCCGAACCAGTCTGCAGCGCGAAACGCGCCCTCGCCCACTCCGATCAAGTGGTCGGACAGCGGCTGCCAGTCGGTCTTGTCCACGTTGTCTGTGGAATGCGCGTAAAACTTCAATGTCGCCCCCTGTTTCCATACACGATGCGAATCGATTGATCCGCCGGCTCAACCGACCGCTAGACGTGGATCCTTTTGCGGCAACCCGCTTCCGGACTTGCACTCTTTAACTCGACACAGTCGCAACAGATGAGACCGCATTCCGTGCAATCGCCGCGGACAGTGTCGCAAGCACGGAACTGCAATTCAGATGCTGCGAAGAAACGTTTTGATCACGATTCAAACCCGCATCGGCATTGATGCGGTAAATCAAATTCAGCCGACCGATAGACAGGCGATAGACCATCAACCGTTTGCAGCGCACTTCCGCTTCCGCATGGATTTCCGGATGTATTCCCTGTGCGGGAACACGTTAACCAACCTCAGCGCATATCGCAATTGAACACGACGGTCTCATGGAAAATTTTGTCGGCCGCATCGCGCGATCGTGCGGCAGCACAACCGCCATGGCCTGATCCAAGCGAACCTTCGCGACAATAGCGCAGACCTTCGATCATGCGTCCATCGAGAAATCATGCCTCTGCTGGCATACACTCCGGGCGATTCATTCCGCAGCCCAAGGCTTACCTCCATGCGCGCACCGCACTGTTCTCCCGCATCTAGCCGACACCCCAGAACGCGAAAGCCGTTCGGGGCAAATTGGTTCTTCGCGGGACTGTGCATCACAGCGATGCTGTGCGCGGGAATCTCGATGGCAGCCAAGGTGCGGCCGCAGCCCGCTGTCGGCGAGCAACCGCCGGACGCGCTGGGCAAAGACCGCGACGGCACCGAGCAGACAGTCAGCAGGCATCGCGGCAAGGTGGTGATCGTGACGTTCTGGGCGTCGTGGTGCGGCCCCTGCCGCCGCGAGCTGCCGGTGCTGGGCAAGTTCCAGAGCGTGGTCGGCAAGGACCATCTGGAAATCATCGCTGTCAATGTCAAAGAGCCCAGGAGCGACTACAACGCGGTGGTGCGCGCCAACAAGGACATCGCCCTGACCTGGGTCCACGATGTCAGCGGCGCGACCAGCGCACGCTACGGCGTGGAAGCGCTGCCGAACATGTTCATCGTCGATCGCGAGGGCCGCGTCGCCCACGTGCATCGCGGTTACAGCGAAGAACAGATCAAGGTCTTCGTCAGGGAAATCGCGGACCTGCTGCCGCCGGACGTGTTGCAGCGCCCGGCCGGCGGTTGAGACGCGTGCGGCCACGCTGCATCCGCCGGCCCTATGCCTGCGTAAATCGATAATCCGATCCGGAGAACGTCATGCCACGCCAACGCCAACGCTCACGCTTTACGATCATCGTCGCGGCGCTCGCCGCACTGCTCAGTCTCGGCGGATGCCTGCCCACCCGCGACGCGGGCGAACCTATCGCCACGCAGCTCATCGCGGCGCAGCAGCCGGGGCAACGCCTGGTTGTGGTGCTGCCGGGACGCGCCGACGGTCTAGAGGCCCTGCGCCGCAGCGGCATGGCCGAAGCGATCCAGGGCGCATGGCCCGATGCCGATGTGCTGCTGGCCGAAGTGACGCTTGGCGATTACATGCGCGGCGATGCGCCTGAACGCCTGCATGCGGAAGTGGTTGTGCCGGCGCGCGAACGCGGCCGCTATCGCGAAGTGTGGCTGGCCGGCGCATCGATGGGCGGCATGGGCACGCTGATGTACGACCGCCTGTATCCGGGCGAGATGGACGGTCTGGTGCTGCTGGCGCCGTATCTGGGCGACGCCGGGCTGGTGAAGGAAATCGCGAACGCCGGTGGCGTCGCGCAGTGGGACGCCGGTCCAGCACAGGCCGCGGATACCGATGGCTGGCAGCGCGAACTCTGGCGTCACATCCAGCGCGTCTCGCGAGACCCGGCTCAAGCCGGCCGGATCTGGCTGGCCTATGGCGATCGCGATCGCCTGCGCAAAGCGTTCCCACAGCTGATTCCGGCGCTGCCGCAGGATCAGGTGCTGGTGAGTGAAGGCGGACATACGTGGACGGTGTGGTCGCCGGCGATGGGCGAGGTGTTGCGGAAGGTGGATGCGAAGCGTGGGGGTTCGTTGGCCCGCTGAGTGGAGTAGCGGACTAGCGTCCGCTCTACAACGGCCGCAGCTATTCGCCGTAATGCAACCAGAGGCGGGCGCGGGACTCGTTATCGAAGACGCGGCATTCGTAGCCGTGTTCGCGGCCGAGGATCTCGGCCACTTCCATTCGGCTGATCGCAGTGCCGCGGGCGTCGACGTATGCCACCCGCACATCGGCGAAACCCTGCCCGCCCATCGCGGCGACCAGTTGCTTCAACTGGTCCTCGGGCGGCACCACGCCGAAGCTGTGATCGATCACCAGCACCTGACTCAGACCGGTGTGACGCAGCTCGGCCGCGATCTGCATGAACATCGCGATCAGAGCATCGATGCCATCGATCCGGCCAGCCACTTTCGCCACCAGACCGCTGCTTTCCAGATCCAGCACCAGCTCGAAGCCGGGATTCGCCGGATCGAAACGCGCGCAACCGTCATCAACGTCCATGTCGGGGTTCCGCTCAGCCCAGGGCCGCTTCGATATCTTTGGTCAGCGACTCCGGCGTATCGGTTGGCGCATAACGCTTGATGACCTTGCCGTCGCGGCCGACCAGGAATTTGCTGAAGTTCCACTTGATCGCGCCGATGCCCAGCAGGCCGCTCTTTTCATCCTTCAGCCATTTCCACAGCGGATGCGCATTGCCGCCGTTGACATCGACCTTCGAGAACATCGGAAAGTCGACGTCGTAGGTGAGCGAACAGAAATTCTTGATTTCCGATTCGTCGCCGGGTTCCTGGTGGCCGAACTGGTCGCTGGGGAAACCCATCACCACCAGACCGCGCTCGCGATAGGTCTCCCACAGCGATTGCAGCCCGGTGTACTGCGGCGTGAACCCGCACTTCGAAGCCACGTTGACTACCAGCAGCACATTGCCGCTGTAGTCGGTGAGTGATTTGTCGTGGCCGTCGATGTCGATGGCGGAAAAATCGTAGGCGGTGGTCATGTCGGCGTCTCCCTGCGGATGTGTAGGCGAATGTGTAGGCGAATGCGTGGGCGGATGTAATCAGGGCTGCGTTGGCGACGCGGCAACGTCGGGCTCAGCGCCAGCCGCAGCGACCCTGACCGGCGCGGCGAACGGCTTGATGCCGAACGCCTCGTAGATGTCGCTGGGGTAGTAGGCAGTGCCGTTCTTGATCACCAGCGCGACCTTGCGGATGTCGGCGATATTTTTGGTGGGGTCGCCGTCGACCAGGATCAGGTCGGCGCGCTTGCCCACGTCGATCGAACCGCGGTCCGGCAGCGTGCGCGAATATTTGGCGCCGTTCAAGGTCGCGATCTGCAGCGTCTGCGCCGGGGTCATGCCGGCCTGCACGTACAGTTCGAGTTCGCGCTGCAGCGTGAAACCGGGCATGCCGTCGGTACCAGCGAGGATCGGCACGCCGGCGCGATACATCCGGCCCACGAAGTCCACCATCTTCTCGTAGGACTTGTCGTAGCGCGCGGCGGTGGCGTCGTCGGGAATATCGAATTCGGCGACCGTCAACCCGCGCTGCACGTCGGGCGGCAGATGCGTGGCGACCGCGGCAAACGCTTTCGACATCTGGCCAGGACGCTGGCGGATGAAATCGAAGGTCGCCAGCGTCGGATCCACCGCGATCTGATCCTTTGCCAGGCGGGCGATGAAATCCTGTACTGGCTTGGCATCGAAGTTCATGTCGGCGACGCGCTTGGCCGGCAGGTAGAAGCGTTCCAGCGTGCGGGTATCAGTGGTGTCTTCCACCAGAAAGTTCAGCAGCACCTGATTGATATGCTGGATCTCGTCGTAGCCGGCGTCCAGCGCATCCTGCGCGCGCAGGAACACGGGGATATGGCCGCTCA
>JAYUIZ010000184.1:0-2848 GCA_043765595.1 Lysobacter sp.
ACAATCTATCCATACACTAACAACATCCGAACACAATATCGTCCTCGACACGCGTCTGAAATTCACGCTTGAGGGCACTGAATCCCTGGCGATCGCGCCGTTGGCGAAGCGCAACGTCATCAGGATCGCCTCACCGTGGCCGCACCCGCTGTTCAACGGCGACTTCCTGCCGCGTAAACGCAGCATCGACGACAAGGGCTTTCGCGCCGAGTGGGAAATCTCGTCGCTGGCCAGCAATGCGCAGGCGCAGTACCTCGGCGGTGCGCGCGTGCCGGGCATGGCACCGGCAGGTTCGGTCGATGTCGAACACATGGACCAAGCGGTGACGGGGCTCGACGCCATCGGCGTATCGCTGGTCGAACCGGTCAATATCTACACCCAGGCGGATCGCGCCAGCAAATACGGCATCCTGTTCGTGGTACTGACTTTCGTCGGTTTCTTCATGTTCGAGCTGATCAAACAGCTGCGGATTCATCCTATCCAATACGGCCTGGTCGGCCTGGCGCTGGCGATCTTCTTCCTGCTGCTGGTGGCGCTGTCCGAACATATCGAATTCGGCCTGGCCTATCTCGCCGCCAGCGTCGCCTGCATCGGCCTGCTCGGCTATTACGTCAGCCATGTGCTGCGATCGTGGCTGCGCGGCCTCGGCTTCGCGGCGATGCTGTCGACGCTTTACGGCGCGCTGTACGGCCTGCTGATCTCGGAAGACAACGCGATGGTGCTCGGCGCTGGCCTGCTGTTCCTGATTCTGGCCGCGATCATGATCGTGACCCGCAAGATCGACTGGTACAGCGTCGGCTCGATAGCGCCGCCGTTGCCGAAGGGCTGAAGCTTCTGGTCAGTTTGAAAACGCCGCAGGCCTTGTGTCTGCGGCGTTTTCTTTGCTTTAGACTCAGCCGATGACCTTACACGCTACCGCCTTTCCCCGCATCCAGATCCGCCGCTGCACCGGCGCCGAAGACATCCGCCGGTACCTCGATGATGTCGCCGCGCTGCGCATCGAAGTGTTCCGCGACTGGCCCTATCTCTACGACGGCGATAGCGCTTACGAGCGCGAATATCTGGATGCCTATGCCGCTTCCGACGACAGCGTGTTCGTGCTCGCTTTCGATTGGGAAACGATGATTGGCGCGTCCACCGGATTGCCGCTGGCCGACGCTTCTGTCGAATTCCGTGCGCCGTTCGAGGCCCGCGGTCTGGATGTCGACAAGGTGTTCTATTTCGGCGAATCCGTGCTGTTGCCGCAGTATCGGGGCTGCGGTATCGGCCACGCATTCTTCGATCATCGCGAAGCGCATGCGCGTTCGCTCGGCCGCTTCGACACCACTGCGTTCTGCGCGGTGGATCGCGATGCGGACGATCCGCGTCGTCCAGCGGAGCATCGCGACAATGACGCGTTCTGGGTCAAGCGTGGTTATGCGCGTCAGGCGGAGATGACTATGCGCCTGCACTGGAGCGAGGTCGATCGCGGCGAGAGCGGACATGCGTTAACGTTCTGGCTGCGGGCGCTGGCGGCGGAGGATGCGGCATGAAGATCGCCGTCGCGAAGTATCCGATCGATACGCCGCTGCGATTCGACGATTTCGCCGATAAGCAGTCGCGCTGGCTGCAAGAGGCGTCGTCGGCCGGCGCCGATATCGCGGTGCTGCCGGAATATCTGTCGCTGGAGCTGGGTGCGACCTTCTCGCCGCAGATCCGCGGCGATCTGCATGCATCGCTGGCTGCGATCCAAGCGTACCGCAAGGCCTGGCTCGATCTGTACGCGGGATTGGCGCACGATCTTGGCCTGCGCATCGTCGCCGGTACGTTCCTGCTGGAGGTCGGCAAAGGCTTGTATCGCAATCGCGCGGATCTATTTTCTCCCGACGGCGGGCATGTCTGGCAGGACAAGCTGCAGCTCACTGGCTTCGAGAAGAAGACCGGCGTCATCGAAGCTGGACAGGCGTTGAAAGTGTTTGAGTTCGACGGCGTGCGCGCCGGGATCGCGATCTGCTACGACATCGAATTTCCGCTGCCGGTACGCGCGCAGTGCGAGGCCGGCGCGCAGTTGCTGCTGGTGCCCAGCTGCACCGACACCGCGGCCGGCGCCACCCGCGTGCGCGTGGGCTGCCTTGCGCGCGCGCTGGAAAACCGCTGTTTCGTCGCGAAGGCGGTAACCGCCGGTCAGGCGGCGTGGAGTCCTCTGCTCGACTTCAACACCGGCGATGCGACGGTGTATGCGCCGATGGATGTCGGGTTTCCGGCCGATGGCATCGTGGCTGTGACCTCGGCAGTGTCCGGCTGGGCGTATGCCGACTTCGACGCGCAGCATCTACGCGACAGTCGCGCGCACGCGCAGGTGGCGAATGATCGCGACTGGTCGGGGCAATGGGCGCCGGGGTTGCAGCAGGCGACGCTCGAAACCTGCGGGTAGGGCAGGTTAGGCTCGCAACTGTAGAGCGGACTTCAGTCCGCTGATCCACACAGGTAGAAGCAGCGGACTGATGTCGGCTCTACTGGTAAAAGCAGCGGACTTCAGTCCGCTCTACAAAACCGAGGCGCTCGCCATGTTTCTTGCCCAGATCGATCCCAAGGCCAGCGCGCTGCCGATGCCGGTCGCCGCCAGCACGTCGCTGGGATAATGCAGGCCCAGCACGACCCGCGAGACCGCGATGCTGGCGGCGAATGGGATCAACAGCCATGCCAATGAGGGGACGTACGACAGCGTCACGATGGTGAAACTCACCGCGTGCAGCGTGTGGCCCGACGGGAAACTGAATTCGTCCAGCGGCGCCACCCAGGCGCGGATGCGGATGTCAGCAGCGCATGGGCGCGGGCGTCGGGTCCAGCGTTTCAGGGTTTTGTAGAG
>JAYUIZ010000185.1:0-2840 GCA_043765595.1 Lysobacter sp.
CGCGAAGGACAGCACCGCTGCCGCATCGATCACCGGCGGCCCGTCGAGACCGACGGTGAGCGTCAGCACCCGTTCCTGCATCGGTCGCAGCGACATCGGCAGCGCCACGGGTGCGGCGAGCGTGCTGCCGGCATCGCCAATCAGGCGCAGGGCGGTCAGGGTCTGCGGTGTCGCGCGCCAAGCGTTCCACACCGCAATCTCGCGGGTCAGCTCGGAGACGACGTTGCCCAGCGAGAGCGCGGTCGGCAGGACGTGGATGCGGTCGAAGAGATCGTCGGCAAAACGATGGGCCATCCGGCCCGTCATGGGCCACGGCGTCGATGCCAGCGGTCGGAAGGCACCGGCCAACGCGACCAGCCGCTCACGGGCATGGGTGGCGGGGGCGAACGCCCCTTCGCCGAGCGCGTTCAGTTCGACCGAGAGCGCGGCGTTGGTCGCACCGAACAGGCGCGGTGTCGGCGCGATGCCCTGCAGCGCGGCCATCAGGGCGCGATCTCGCGCAGGGCGATACCGAAGGTGCCGGTGTGCTGCCCGCCGATGGGCCAGCCGACGCCGTTGCGCTGGATCGGGTGGAGCGCATGCAGCGGATACGCCATCCAGCGCTCAACGCCGTAAATCAGCGGCTGGCTGAGATCGAGATGATCGAGACGGCAGTAGCGGGCGTGCGCGAGCGTGGCGACGATGGTCTGGCCCTGTGCCTGGCGCGCGAGCAGCACGTCAATCGGCAGCAGGACGGTGGCCTGGTTGAACTGCGAGGGCAACGCATGCAGCAGGCCTGCCTTGTGCGAGACGCCGAGCAGATCGCCGGTGTTGCCGCCGACGTTGGTGCGCCACGCGGGCACGCCTTCGAGCCCGCAGTGAATGAAAGACGAGTGATACGTGCCCGCGATGCTGGCGAAGAAGAACCCGAGCCCGAAGCCATCGTAGGGCGCCGCGCCGAGCTGGGTACCCGAGTTGGTGTCGATGTAACTCTTGACGCCCGCGCGCATGCCGTCGACATCGCCGCGGAACGAACCCGAGCACCACAGCCCAGTGCCGCCGATTTGCAGCATGCTCGACACGCCAAAGTTCAGGTGCTGGTGGCGGTCGACGTTGTAGCGCAGCACCACGTAGATCTCGTCGGGCGTATCGAACACGTGCAGCACGTAGACCGCTGGCCACTGGATCGGCGCGTTGGTGAAGGACAGCAGCTTCAGCGACTGCGGACATGCGCCGGTGAGCGCGGTGCCTGCTTGGCCGGTGCCGGCCTGCAGACGAAGCTCGGTCGCGGTGGCGGTGAGCTGCACGAACGCGGCGCCCTTGCTGAGCACGCCGCTGACCAGCGTCCAGCCACGACCGGCGAGCGTGGCCTCAATCGCGGTCTTCAGCGCCGCAAAACTCGCGACCTGTCCGGTGAACGTCGCCATCAGCTCATCTCCACCGCGACGTAGTCGCGCCATGTAGTGCGCGCGCCGTCCTGCAGCACCACGAACGCCCGGCCGTTGACCGCGCGAATCGCATCGACCGCCTGACGCACACTCATGCCGGTCTGGTCGATGACCGCGCTGCCTTCGAGCTGCAGCACGTTCTCCGAGGCGTTGTTGAAGCCCGAGACGAAACTGACGCCGTCGAGCACGCCGTAGAGATTGCCGCTGCTCGAATAGCCGCGCACATCGTTGTCGTAAGCGCCGAACGTCATGTCATACAGTTCGAGCGGTTGCGGCTGGTGCAGAGTGCCGGCGGGGACGAGACAGCGATTGCCGCTGCCGCTGCGGCCGACGTACTCGCCGGCGAGGCTCGCATACGTGACCTCGTTCGCGTGGCCATTGCCGAAGGGCGAGATCTGTACTTTCTTCCAGGCGCCGCCGGCATCGCGCAGATAGAGGTGACCATCGTTGTAGTTGCTATCGCCGCTGCCCTTGCGCCCCTTGTAGGGAAACCAGTGCAGATCGCTGTAGCGGCGTGCGTCGCGGCCGTCGAAATGCCCCGCCACGATCAGCGGCGATGGAAATTCCTTCGGTCGTGCATAGGCCAGCGCCTTGCCGACGTAGACGTGCGCATAGATCGGCGAGCCGACCTTGAACGCGCCGACGATCCGGCGTGGATTGGCAGTCAAGAAATACGTCACAGCCTGGTTGTGGCCCAGCACGCCGCTGGTCTTGATCCCGGGCTGTGCCTCGAACGGCGCCGCCGGCACGTAGCCGACCATCGTCGCGGCGAGCAGGTTGTAGTAGTCCGCCGCGAGGTTCTGGTACGCCTTGAAGCCGACGGTGATCTCCTCCTCGCCCGTGGTGCCTGTGGAGCGCAGGATCAGTTCGCGTTCAAGCGTCGCGGTGTCGAAGCGCAGCGTCGTCCAGCCGACGCCCTCGGCGAGCGTTTGGATCGCGCCAAGCAATCGGTAGTGGGCATCATCGCCGCCGGCCTTGACGAGCGTGTCGATCGCGTAGGCCATCAGCCGCCACCGATGCGCTGACGCAGGAAACTGCCGTTGCGGTCGATCACGTTGAGAATCGTTTGTTCCATGCCCCGGCTTTGCGCCATCGACTCGGCGAGCGCATCGGTGTTGATCGCATTGATCAGTCGCAAGTTGAGTTGCGGGTTCAGGCCTGCGGCGGCGCGGGCGAGGCTACCTTCGGCGAAGTTCACGCGCGGGGCGCGCGGCAGCGAGACGGATGGTGGCCCGGCGCTGGCGAAGCGACGTGCCTGCCACGCCTCCACGGCCGGCATGCCGCGCCGATTGAAGTCCTCCAAGAACGGAAGCGCACCGGGCTGACGCACGACGGCTGCGCGGGTCACGAACTCAAAATCCGACAGCCACGCCGGAATGCTGTCGGAGGTGGCGGTGCCCGGCCCACGCACGT
>JAYUIZ010000186.1:0-2836 GCA_043765595.1 Lysobacter sp.
TCCGCCGGCGCATTTTCCGTATCTGCGCAACGAATCGAGCTGCGTGCTGCGGATCGAGACGATGCACGGCGCGGCTCTGTTGACCGGCGACATTGGCCACGTGATCGAGCGCGATCTGCTGCGCCGCGATCCCGCATCGGTGCGGGCGGAGGTGGTGCTGGTCGCGCACCACGGCAGCCAGGGGTCGTCCGATCCGGGCTTCGTCGCCGCCACCGGCGCGCGCTGGGCGCCGATCTCGGCCGGCTACGCCAACCGGTTCAAGCATCCCAAGCCGCAGGTGCTGGATCTGTGGCGCCATCATGGGGCGAACACGCCGGTGACGGCGGAGGCCGGCGCCCTGCGGCTGCGGATCGGGCGCGACGGCGTGGTCGCGCAGACCGAGCGCAGCCGCCATCGCCGGCTATGGGACGCGGTCGGCAGGCAGGCGCGGGCGGCTCAGTTATCCTATCCCCCTGAATGATTTGAACTTGCAATCTGAACTTACGCGGCCCAAGGCCGGAGGATACGACGTGCTGGAACTGGTCAAGGCGGGTGGGTGGCCGATGATTCCCCTGCTGCTGCTCACGGTAGTGGCGCTGGGGATCATCCTGGAGCGGTTCTGGAGTCTGCGTCGCAAGAGTGTGCTGCCGCCGGGGCTGGGCGCTGAGGTCCGGGCCTGGGCAGCGCGCGGCAATCTCGATCCGACCCACATCGACTCGCTGCGCCGCACCTCGCCGCTCGGGGCGCTGCTGGCCGCCGCGCTGGACGTCCGCAACCGGCCGCGCGACCAGATCCGCGAGCGTATCGAGGATGTCGGTCGCCATCTGGTCCACCGGATGGAGCGTTTCCTGAATGGCCTCGGCACCATCGCCGCCGCCGGCCCGCTGCTGGGCCTGTTCGGCACCGTGGTCGGCATGATCCAGATGTTCCTCGGCATCCTCGACAGCGGTCTGGGCGACGTGAACCAGCTCGCAGGCGGCATCGGCAAGGCGCTGATCTGCACCGCCACCGGCATGATCGTGGCGATCCCGGCGCTGATGTTCCACCGTTATTTCCGCGGGCGCATCGCCGGCTACATCGTCGACATGGAGCATGAGGCGATCCAACTGCTCGATACCCT
This sequence comes from Lysobacter sp., assembly GCA_043765595.1. Lineage (GTDB taxonomy): Bacteria > Pseudomonadota > Gammaproteobacteria > Xanthomonadales > Xanthomonadaceae > Lysobacter_I. Next base: position 1,100 of record JAYUIZ010000186.1, read on the forward strand.
CGACGCCCCGCGCAACGCTTCGGCACCGATGTCCGCGGGCGCGCGCGGCATCACGCCGCCGGTTTCGGGGGCCTGACCGGCATGCGCATCCGCGATTTCCGCGCCGACGACGAGCCCGAGATCAATCTTGTGCCGCTGATCGACGTGATCCTGATCCTGATCATCTTCTTCGTGGTCACCACCACCTTCGACGCGCGCTCGGTGCTGAAACTGCAGCTGCCGCAGGCCAACGGTGAGCCCAGCGAAGCGTCGGCAAAGGCGCTGAGCGTGCTGGTGAACGCCGAGGGCCGTTATTTCGTGCAGGACCGCGAAGCCCTGCGCACCGATATCGAATCGCTGAAGCGGACCATCGTCGAAGTGGCGGGCGACGGGGCCGATTCAGAAAGCCGCAAGCGTCCGGTGCTGCTGCGCGCCGATGCGCGCACGCCGCACCAGTCAGTGGTGACCGCGCTGGACGCCTTGGGTCAGCTCGGTTTCCGCCAGATCAGCATCGCAACAGCCCCGGAACAGCGTGCGCCGGAGCAGCGCGCTCCCGCACAGGCGCCGACGCCAGCGGCGGCTAAACAATGAGCAAGCCCGAATGAGCAAGCCCGACCGCGCCCCGGCGTGGCCGATCTACCGACGACTGCTCGGCTTCGCCACGCCATATCGCAAACTGTTGCTGTTGGCCCTGGGCGGCATGCTGATCGAAGCCACGGCCGGCTCGGCGTTCATAAAACTGATGGAGCCGGTGGTCGACGAGACTTTCATCAGTAAGAACACCGAGCTCAGCCTGATCCTGCCGCTGGCCATCGTCGGTCTGTTCGTGATCCGCGGCATCGCCGGCTATGTCACCGACGTGTGCATGGGCACATCCGCGCGCAGCATCGCCCGCGACCTTCGGGTGCGCGTGCTGGGCAAGTATCTGCGCCTGCCCGGGCTGCGTTTCGACAGCGAGCCTGTGCCGTCGATGCTGATGCGATTGGGCTCCGACAGCGATCAGGTCGCCAATGCCGCGGTCGACGCCGCCAAAGTCATGCTGCAGCAATCGCTGCAGATCATCGGCGCGCTGATCGTGATGCTGTGGACCAGCTGGCAGGTAACCATCGCGATCCTGGTGATGGCGCCGCCGCTGGCGCTGCTAATGAATGATGTCGGCAAGCGCTACCGGCGCTTCAGCCATCGCGTGCAGGAAAGCGGCGGCCGGCTGATGCAGGCCGCCGACCAGACCCTCAACAACCAGCAGGAAGTGAAGATCTACGGCGCGCATGACGCCGAGCTGGCGCGTTACGGCGCGCTCGCCGACGAGAACCTGCGGCTGTCGATGAAGGTGGAATCCACTCGCAGCATTTCCTCGGCGGTGGTGCAGCTGATGGGTGCGGTTGGTCTGGCGCTGCTGCTGTTCTTCGCCGGCCGTGAGGCGGCGGCTGGGCGGCTCAGCGCCGGCGGTTTCGTCACCCTGATGATGTCGATGATGGCGATGATCCCGGCGCTGAAACAGCTGACCAACGTCCAGAACATGCTGCAGAAAGGCATCGCGTCGGCCGAGCGTCTGTTTGGCGTGCTGGATGCCGATGAAGAGGGCGACAGCGGCACGCGCGAACTGACGCGCGCCCGCGGCGAACTCGAATTCCGCGACATCGGCGCGCGTTATCCGGGCCAGGGCGAACCGGCGTTGACCGGGATTGGTTTCGTCGCGAAACCGGGCACCGTCACCGCCATCGTTGGCCGCTCCGGTAGCGGCAAATCCACGTTGAT
>JAYUIZ010000187.1:0-8240 GCA_043765595.1 Lysobacter sp.
ACCACCGGATGTCCCAGCACATGAACGCCGATGCCGCGCTCGGCCAGCGCCATCTTCACCGAGTCGACCAGGAACGGCATGTCGTCGTTGACGATCTGCAGCACCGTGTGCGGCGATTCCCACCCGTGTTTGGCCAAGGTCGGGTTGAACAACCGCACGCTTGGCGTCCCGGGCTTGCGGACGCGGGCGTAGTCGAGAAAATCGTTGGCGAGCGCGGCCCAGCCTTCAGGACCGTGCAGCGGCAGTTCGTCCTCGGTCATGCGCTGATAGAACGCGCTGGCGAATGCGCTGGCAGCGTCCTGGTCGCGCTTGCCGGCGCGCCTGCGGATCGCATCGAAAATGAGATCCAGCGCCGTGCTGTCGGAGCGTTCCGCTGTCCGTGGGGCCGGTTTTCGTGCAGCCGGCTGTGGTGCGCCTGGTTTCGATGCGGCCGGTTTCGATGTGGCCGGTTTCGATGTGGCCAGGCGACGCGGGGCGGAGGCTTTCTTGATCATGTGCGTGGTTTGTCCGTACGGCGCGCGGTCAGCGCAGGCCGGTCTCGTTGCGGGCGATCACCAGACGCTGGATCTCGCTGGTGCCTTCGTAGATCTCGGTGATTTTGGCGTCGCGGAAGTAGCGCTCCAGCGGCATTTCCTTGGAATAACCCATGCCGCCGTGGATCTGCAACGCCTGGTGGGTGATGTACATCGCCGCTTCCGATGCGGTGAGCTTGGCGACGGATGCCTCAGTGCTGAAGCGTCCGCCGGTCTTTTCGGTCTGCGCCTTCACCCACGCCGCGCGCAGCGTCAGCAACTCGGCCGCATCCAGCCGGCATTTCATGTCGGCGATCTTGGCTTGGATCATCTGGAACGAACCGATCGGCTGGCCGAAGCTCTTGCGCTCCTTCACGTAAGCGACGGACGCCTTGTACGCGGCCTTGCCCAGGCCAACGGCCTGCGAAGCGATGCCGATGCGGCCGGCATCCAGCACGCCCATGGCGATCTTGAAGCCTTCGCCATCTTGGCCCACCACCTCGTCCGGCGTGGCCACGTAATCCTGGAACTCGATCTCGCACGTCGCCGACGCGCGGATGCCCAGCTTGGGCTCGGTCTTGCCGCGGTGGAAGCCGGGCTTGGCGGTGTCGACCATAAACGCGGTGATGCCCTTGGCGCCCTTGGACGCATCGGTGACCGCGAACAGGATGATGTACTTGGCGACCGGGCCGGAGGTGATCCAGCTCTTCTTGCCGTTGATCACATAGCTGCCGTCAGCCTGCTTGACCGCCTTGCAGCGCATTGCCGTGGCGTCGGAACCGGACTGCGGTTCGGTCAGCGCGAACGCGCCGATCTCGCGGCCTTCAGCAATAGCGCGCACATACAGCTGTTTCTGCGCCTCAGTGCCAAACTTGAGGACGCCGTTGCAGAACAGCGAATTGTTGACCGACACGATCGTCGAGTGGGCGCAATCGGCCTCGGCGATCTCGATCATCGCCAGCACGTAGCAGATCGGATCCATTCCAGCGCCACCGTATTCGGCCGGCACCTCGATGCCCATCAGGCCGTTTTCGCCCAGCGTGCGGATGTTGTCGAGCGGAAACTCACCGGTGTGGTCGTGGTGCTCGGCGCTGGGCGCAATCTTTTCCTGCGCGATGCGGCGTGCCACGTCCTGAATCATCAACTGCTCTTCTGTGAAGCGAAAATCCACGGGCGCATCCTCGGCTATGAAATCGAAGTCAGCATTGTAGCCGTGGGCCTCGCCGAACCCCAGCATAAACCCCAGCACGCTTGACCTGACGACGCCCGGCGCAGACAATTATCTCTGTATCGCGATATTGAGATATGAGGCCTGTCGAATGGATCTGGAAGCTTGGTCGGCGAGACTGAAAGTGTTGGCGGACGCGACCCGGGTCCGGCTGCTGGCGCTGCTGGAACATGAGGAATTGACGGTCGCCGAACTGTCGTCGATCACCCGCCTGGCGCAGCCGCGGGTGTCGACTCATCTCGCGCGCCTGAAGGAAGCCGGCCTGGTCCGCGACCGTCGCGCCGGGGTCTCGGCTTATTACCGCTTTGAAGAAGCCGCCCTCGATGCCGCCCAACGTGCGCTGTGGCGCACCCTGCGCGAAGGCAGCGACGATCCGCTGCTGCGCCAGGACGCGGAACGCATTCCCGGCGTGTTGGCCGCGCGTGCGGTCGACGCCAACTGGGCCGACAGCGTGGCCGGCGACATGGAGCGGCACTATTCCCCGGGGCGCACCTGGGAAGCCCTGGCCCGTTCGGCGCTGCCGCTGCTGGCGCCGGGCCACGTGCTGGATATCGCCTCGGGCGACGGCGTGCTGGCCGAACTGCTGGCGCCGCACGCCCGCGAATACATCTGCATCGACGCCAGCGCGCGCGTGGTCAATGCCGCCGCCGAGCGCCTGCGCAAGTTCGCGAACGTCGAGGTCCGCGAGGGCGACATGCACGCCCTGCCCTTCGAGGACGGTCATTTCGATCTGGTCGTGCTGATGCATGCCTTGACCTACGCAGCGCGCCCCCAGGTCGCGGTGACCGAGGCCGCGCGCGTGCTGCGCCCCGGTGGCCGGCTGTTGCTGAGCAGTCTGGCCAGACACGAACACCGCGCCGCGGTGGAAGCCTACAGCCACGTCAACCTGGGTTTCAGCGACAAGGAACTGCGCAGGTTCGTCGAAAAGGCCGGGCTGACGATCACTGCATCGGAAACCGTCACCCGCGAAAAGCGCCCGCCGCATTTCGAAGTCATTTCGCTGATCGGAACCAAGCCATGAGCACCCACGCCGAAACGACCTTCCCGCCAACGTCCGCGCGCCCCGCCGCGGACTTTCCGCAGTTGCAGCCTTGGCTTTTGCCGGAGCGCGTCGCCCGGCTCGAAGCGGCCCTGCGCGAGCGCATCCTGGTGCTGGACGGCGGCATGGGCACGATGATCCAGCAGTACGAGCTGGGCGAAGACGACTACCGCGGCGCGCGTTTCGCCGAAGGCTTTGACGCCCAGGCCATCGCCAATCACAGTCATGCGCCGGGCTGTCCCTGCGGCCACGACAGCCGCGACCAGAAAGGCAACAACGATCTGCTCAGCCTCACCCGCCCGGACATCATCCGCAGCATCCACAGCGCCTATCTCGACGCCGGCGCCGATCTGATCGAAACCAACACCTTCAATTCGACCACGATCTCGCTGGCCGATTACGGTCTGGAGCATCTGGCCCGCGAGTTCAACGAGACCGGCGCGCGACTGGCCCGCGAGGCCTGCGACGCAGCCGAAGCCGCCGATTCGTTGCGGCCGCGGTTCGTGGTCGGCGTGCTTGGGCCGACCAGCCGCACCGCATCGATCAGCCCGGACGTGAACCGCCCGGGCTTCCGCGCCATCTCTTTCGACGAACTGCGCAGCACTTACCGCGAAGCCACCGAAGGGCTGATCGACGGCGGCGCCGATGTGGTCATGGTCGAGACCATTTTTGACACCCTGAACGCCAAAGCCGCGCTGTTCGCGATCGAAGAAGTCTTTGAAGCGCGCGGCGCGCGGCTGCCGATCATGATTTCCGGCACGATCACCGACGCCTCCGGTCGAACGCTTTCCGGGCAGACCGCAGAAGCGTTCTGGTATGCGTTGCGCCACAGTCGGCCGCTGACCATCGGCCTGAACTGCGCGCTGGGCGCCAAGGATCTGCGCCCGCACGTCGACGTTCTGGCCCAGATCGCCGACGCCTTCGTCAGCACCCACCCGAATGCTGGCCTGCCCAACGCATTCGGCGGATACGACGAAACCCCCGAGGACATGGCCACAGTGCTGCGCGAATTCGCCGAATCCGGCCTGTTGAATATCGTCGGCGGCTGCTGCGGCACCACTCCGGCCCATATCCGTGCGATTTCCGAGGCCGTCGCCGGCCTGCCGCCGCGGAAGCTGCCCGCCGCGCGCGCGATGGAAGCCGCATGAACGCGATCCCGACCGATGCCGCATCAGAAGACGCAGCGCCCGGAAAAACGATGAACGATAATGCCCCCGCACAACAGCCGCGCTACACCTGCCTCAGCGGCCTCGAACCACTGGTGATCACGCCGCTGACGAATTTCGTCAACATCGGCGAGCGCACTAATGTCACCGGCTCGGCGCAGTTCAAGAAGCTGATCCTGGAAGGTCGCTTCGACGAAGCCGTGGTGGTGGCGCGGCAGCAGGTGGAGAACGGCGCGCAGGTGCTCGACGTCAACATGGACGAGGGCATGCTGGACTCGGAAAAGGCGATGGTGGATTACCTCCATCTGATCGCCGCCGAGCCGGACATTGCACGCATCCCGGTGATGGTCGACAGTTCCAAGTTCAGCGTCATCGAGGCTGGCCTGAAATGCCTGCAGGGCAAGGGCATCGTCAATTCGATCTCGATGAAGGAAGGCGAAGCCGAATTCCTGCGCCAGGCGTTGCTGGTGCGCCGCTACGGCGCCGCAGTGGTGGTGATGGCGTTCGATGAAGTCGGCCAAGCGGACACCGTCGAACGCAAGGTCGACATCTGCTCGCGCGCCTATGCATTGCTGACCGAAAAGATCGGCTTCCCGCCCGAAGACATTATTTTCGATCCCAACGTGTTCGCGGTAGCCACCGGCATTGAGGAACACAACGATTACGCGGTCGCCTTCATCGAAGGCACCCGCGAACTCAAGCGCCGCTTCCCGCTCAGCCACATCTCCGGTGGCGTCTCCAACGTCTCGTTCTCGTTCCGCGGCAATGAGCTGGTGCGCCAAGCCATCCACGTGGTGTTCCTGTACCACGCGATCAAGGCCGGCATGGACATGGGCATCGTCAACGCCGGCGCGCTGCCGCTGTACGACGATCTGGAAGCCGACCTGCGCGAGCGCGTCGAGGACGTGGTGCTGAACCGGCGCCCGGATTCCACCGAGCGCTTGCTCGAAATCGCCGACCGCTTCAAAGGCAAGAAAGGCGAGAAGAAAGTCGAGGACCTGCGCTGGCGTGAGAAGCCGGTGCGCGAGCGCTTGTCGCATGCGCTGGTCCACGGTATCGATCAATACATCGAAACCGATACCGAAGAAGCGCGCGCGCTATCGACGCGGCCGCTGGACGTGATCGAAGGCCCGCTGATGGGCGGCATGAACGTGGTCGGCGATCTGTTCGGCGCCGGCAAGATGTTCCTGCCGCAGGTGGTGAAGTCGGCGCGGGTGATGAAAAAAGCCGTGGCGTATCTGCTGCCCTACATCGAAGCCGAAAAGCTGCGCACCGGCGATGTCGGCAAGAACAACGGCAAGATCATCATGGCGACCGTGAAGGGCGATGTTCACGACATCGGCAAGAATATCGTTGGCGTGGTGTTGGCCTGCAACAATTTCGAGGTGATCGATCTGGGCGTGATGGTGCCCGCGCAGATCATTCTGGATCGCGCGCGCGAAGAAAATGCCGATCTGATCGGGCTGTCCGGCCTGATCACGCCGTCGCTGGAGGAAATGAGCCACGTCGCCCGCGAAATGCAGCGCCAGGGCCTGCAGATGCCGCTGATGATCGGCGGCGCCACCACCTCGCGCGCGCACACCGCGCTGAAGATCGACCCGCACTATAAATCGCCGACGGTCTGGGTGAAGGACGCCTCGCGCGCGGTCGGCGTGGCGCAGTCGCTGATCTCGAAGGAACTGCGTGAGGCCTTCGTCGCCGCCAACGACAGCGATTACGCTGAAATCCGCCAGCGCCACAAAAACCGCGGCGACGCCAAACGTCTGGTACCACTGGCCAAGGCGCGCGGCCAGCGTTTCGAGGGCGTCTGGGATACCTACACCCCGCCGACACCTCGCGCGCCGGGGCTGCACGTATTCGACGATTACTCGCTGGCCGAGCTGATCGAATACATCGACTGGACCCCGTTCTTCAGCACCTGGGAGCTGGCCGGCAAATATCCGGCGATCCTCAAGGATGAAGTCGTCGGCAAACAGGCCACCGAGCTGTATCGCGATGCCAAGGCGATGCTGAAACGCATCGTCAACGAGAAGTGGCTGACAGCGAAGGGCCTGTTTGCGCTGTGGCCGGCGAACAGCGTGGGCGACGACGTTGTGGTTTCCCTGCTCCCGTCGGGAGAGGGTCGAAGTCACCCACAGGCGACTGAGGGAAGGGCGGATAAGGGTACGGTGAAGACAGCGGCGTCCGAGACATCATCGCGATCCCGTACCCTCTCCCCAATCCCTCTCCCGACGGGAGAGAGGCTAGAAGCCACCCTCCACTTCCTCCGCCAGCAGGTCGACAAACCCGCCGACCGCCCCGACTTCTGCCTCGCCGATTTCATCGCGCCGCAGGATTCGGGCAAGCAGGACTGGATCGGCGCGTTCGCGGTCACCGCTGGCATCGGCATCGACGCGCACGTCGCGCGCTTCGAGGCCGATCACGACGACTACAACTCCATCCTGCTCAAATCGCTGGCCGACCGCCTCGCCGAAGCCTTCGCCGAACGCCTGCACCAGCGCGTGCGCAAGGAATTTTGGGGTTACGGCAGCGACGAAACCCTGGGCAACGATGCGCTGATCGACGAAGCCTATCGCGGCATCCGCCCGGCGCCCGGGTATCCAGCCTGCCCCGAGCACAGCGAAAAAGGCACGATTTTCCGGCTGCTCGACGCCACCGCCAACGCCGACATGACCCTGACCGAAAGCTTCGCGATGCTGCCCACCGCGGCGGTGTCCGGCTACTACTTCAGCCACCCGCAGAGCCAGTATTTCGTGGTCGGCCGGGTGTCGAAGGAACAGGTCGAGGATTACGCGAAGCGCAAGGGCGCGACCCTGGCGCAGGCCGAGCGTTGGCTGGCCTCGAATCTGGATTACGATCCGGAGTGACATGGCGGGCGACTTACGCCCGCACCGCCCTCTGCAGATTTGCGACACCGTGACCGACACCCTCGTCTTTTCCCATGCCAACGGTTTCCCGCTGCCGGTCTATCGCCGGCTGCTGGACGCGCTGCGGCCGGAATTCGACGGCACCGGCGTGCTGCGCTTCGGCCACGACCCGAGCCGGCCAGTCACCGTCGGCTGGCCGTATCTGGTCGATGAACTCAGCGAATTCGTCCACGCCCTGCCCCGCAACAGCGGCCGGGTCTGGTTGGTCGGGCATTCGCTGGGTGGTTATCTCAGTGTGCTCGCGGCGCACAAGCTGCAGGCCCGCGTCGCCGGGATCGTGCTGCTGGATTCGCCGCTGATCTCCGGGATCAGTGCAGGTTTCGTGCGATTCGGCCGACTCACAGGGCTGGACCGGCTGGTGATGCCGCTGCAGCAGACCCTGCAGCGCCGCCGACAGTGGCCGGACGCCGATGCCGCGCATGCGCACTACGCCGCAAAGGCCGTGTTCGCAAGCTGGGACCCACGGGTGCTGCGCGATTACGCCGATCACTGCACCACGCCCGACAGTCGCGGCCAGCGCGAATTGCTGTTCGACCGCGACATCGAATACCGCATCTATCGCTCGCTGCCGACCGCGCGCGTGGCAGCCGCCGCGGCGCAATTGCGCGTGCCGGTGGCCTTTATCGGTGGACGCAAATCGCGCGAAGTACGTCACGTGGGCCTGCGCGCGACCCGTGCGCTGGTCGGCCCGCGCCTGACCTGGACCGCCGGCAGTCACCTGTTCCCGATGGAAGCGCCGGACGAGACCGCGCGGCTGATCCGTGCGGCGATCGATACGATGAGCAGAACGACCACGAAGGGAGAGCCGGCATGAGCGACGACGACAAGGACGATGGCAGTAGCGCGACCGGCAACGCGGAGTTCCTGCTGCGCCACGCAGCCCCCGGCCGCATCGGTCTGGTCGCGGGCGGCGACGTGATCAGCCACCTGATCCGCACGGCGCAGTCGCCGCTGACCCGCGACGGCCACCGCAGCCTGTGGTCACACGCCTTCATCTTCAGCGAGCGGCGCAGCGACGGCCGCTGGTGGGTGATCGAATCCGACCTCGACATGCGTTACAAGCAGATGCGGCTCGGCGTGCAGGAAAATCGCATCGACCGCTATTTCGACGCCGACGAATTCCCGAACCTCGCCGTACTCGATTTCGGCCTGGACGACGCGCAGACGCGGCAGGTCGTCACCGCGGGACTGGACCTGCTCTCGGGGCTCACCAGTTATTCGCTGAGCGAACTCATCGGCACGATGTTCGCGATGCGCAGCCGCCGCCTGCGCAAACGCGACAACCTGCTGGCGCGGGAAGGCGCGCTGTACTGCTCGGCGATGGTGCAGCACTGTTATGCCGCAGCGGGCCTGCATCTGTTGCCGGAA
>JAYUIZ010000188.1:0-2827 GCA_043765595.1 Lysobacter sp.
CGACCGTCTATCAACTCCTCCAATCGGTGCAGGAGGTAATTGATGACCGGCACACGGACTTCAGGATTGTCGATGATGTCGGTGTAGTCGAAACCGATGATGTTCGCTTTCTGCAGATCGATGGTATCCACCGGATTGTCGAAGACCCAACCCATGGACCCCGCACTGGTCCATTTGCGCATGCGTGCGAACAACCCGTCGTCGCCCATGTTGGGCAGACTCTTCTGGAAATTCGTCATGCTGCGCAAGTGCATCGGCGTGTCGAGGATATTTTCGACGCCGCGGAAGATGTCCTCCTCGTCGCGCGAGGTGTAAGCCTTCTTGCCGATCAAGACCTTGATGAGGTCGGCGAGGAATTGGACATTGGCTTCGTTGCGCTCGCACTGGAACGGGTTGAACCCCGTCGGCTGGCCGTTTTCGAGCGCCAGATAGTTGCCGCCGCAGGCGCGCACGAAGATCTCGGCGCCGCGATCCTTGTCGAAGAAGAAGATGGTCGGCGACGGATTGTATTTCTGGACCTGGCTGAGCAAGAAGTTGATCAGCGCGGTTTTACCGGTACCGGACTTGCCGATGACCATCGTGTTAGCGATGGCTTTCTCGCCCAGCGAATTCTCGGCCGGGTGAGTCGCATGGAAATTGAAGTAATACGGCTGGCCGTTAGTCGTCTGCAAAGTGGTGACGCACTCGCCCCATGGATTGTTGTCGCGCTTGCCAGAGGCAAAGTTGTGCAGCGGCGACAGGCCCAGGAAATTCAGCGAGCTGAGGTTCGCGATGCGGGTACGATACTTCCAGTTGGCTGGCATCTGCGAATAGAAAGACGGCGCGACGGCAAGGTCTTCCTTCGACGAAACAAAACCCGCGTTGGACAGTTCTGCGCGCGTAGTCGCGACGCGTTGCGTCAACATGTCTTGGCTGTCCGCATACACTGCCATGATGAAGTGGTATTCGCCCAGCACAAAATTGCCGGACGTCATCTCATCCATTGCGTAGTCAAGTTCGACGATCTGGCTGACGGCTTTGTCGCCGGAGGAGATCATCATGCCCTTGGTGCGTTCCAGCACTTTAAGACCATCCTGACGGCCCATCGGGCTGAAGGAATGGGTCATGACGTATTCGAAATCGAGGTATTTCAAGCCGTTGAGGATGCCCGGGTAGGTGCCGTCGGCATATTCCTTAACGTTGAGGATCGCACCGAAGTGATTAACGCCATTGGGCGTATTGATCACAAAATCGCCGCTTTTCGTCGAGAACATATGCCGGCTGACCGGCAGATAGTTGTAGATCGGCGCGTGCAGCACCGGCACTGGTTCTTCAATGCGGTTGAGGACGTAACCGAGGAATTCGAGGGTTTCGGAGAAGACGACGCCGTTGGCGCCCTCGTACATGCCGAGACGATAAGGCGAGTAGTCCTTGATGACCGCTTCGACGTTTCCGCCAAGCTCCAACAGTTTGCCGACCGCCTGCTCTTCTTCTGCCTTCAGCTTGGCGTGCTCGGAGGTCTTCTCCATGAGCCGCTTGCTGCCCACGACAGGACGGAAAATCATGGTCAGATACAAATCATTCTGCATGATCTTTTGCGAGGAGAGCGCCGCGTAGTACGCATCGGACATCTCCTGATTGAAACGCTGCCGAAAATTGCTCTTGATGTTCACGCGCCGACGCCGACGGATATCGTGCACCCAGAAGGCTACGTTCACGAAGTCCGGCGCACGCAGGGTCTGCAGCAACCGGTTGAAGGTGTTATGACGGTGTTCAATCTCCCATTCCTCGCGGCCTACGAAAGGCAGGCCCTCGAGATGCCAAGACATCAGATAGTCGCCCTCGCGGGTCTTGATGACCGATGGAGAGACATGCGAAGAGAACGGAACGAACTCGCTGATGGAAGTGTCGGGATTGAACATGCGCCTTCGGGTTCGAAACTGTTCGGTGAAAAACTAAGCCGGTCGAAAACGCCGGACCATGATGGATCGGTGTCGTCTTCGAATGAGCATCGACCGATACCTGAAACCAATGAGCGGATCCGCTTTCGCGGAGACTCCCCACTCAGGCTTGTACACCATTGTCCCGGTGTCCGAACGCGTCGGACACCGGGAGCAATGGATCAAGCAGCTGAAACACCCCGTCGAGTCGCCTTGCCGGGACCAGTCATCTTGCCGCTGATGATGAACGGGCCGGAAAAGTTGCGCTTCGCGCCGGGCTGAGTATTGCGGTATCCATTCGGGGAAAACACCCACATCCCCGCATGGGCTTTGACATTGCGGACCCGCAGCTTGAACTGGAGATTCAATCCAAGCAAACGGAAGATCATTTCGTCCCGCCTTGCCATCTGCCTCATGATGAAAATGATGGGCGGTATCAGCAACAGATACTGCAAACCGAAATAGACCGCAAGCAGAAGCGACCCGCCCGCACCGGCGAAGAAAGGGATGTAAGGCACTCCCATAAACATCGCTGGGCGGGTGCAGCCGCGAAAGAGCACGTTCTTATGCATTGAACACAGTGATAGCTTGCACCACCATCGCGGTGCCGCAATCTTCGGTAGCACCACCTTCGCCGCCCATGAGCATGCGGGCGATCTGGCCGGCTGCACCGATCAGCAAGCCACCGATGAGGATCGGGGCAACGTCAGAAATGCGCTTGTGGGCGAAAGCGATCTGGTAGCCCGCGAAGATTACGGCAATGGTAACGACGGCGATCGAAGCCATGTTGAGCAGGCCGGCGATATTTTCAAAGAAACCACAGATGCGCTCGTCGGCGCCTGCGAAACCGTCTTGAGCAAACAGCATGTTCGGAACAGCAAGCACGGCCACGAAGACCAGTGCCATCA
>JAYUIZ010000189.1:0-2826 GCA_043765595.1 Lysobacter sp.
TGCTTGGGGGCGAGCTTCAGCGCGGTATCCAGCGATGCGCGGACCTTGCCGGCGATGCCGTCCTTCAGCGCCTTGGCGATCGACAGGCCCTGGCTGTAGCGGCCCAGCGCGAAGGCATGGCGATAGTAGCTGTTGGCGTCGTCGGGCAGGGCTTTGATCGCGGCTTCCGCGAGTTTGGCCGCCTGTTCGAAGCGCTTGAGCTTTTCGGCATCGGCGTCGATCAGATAGGTCGCATGGATGCCGATGGCCTTGACCGCGACCGAGGCGCCGACCGGTCCCAGCGCTTCGCCTGCGTCGAAGGCGGCCTTGAAATCGCCGTGGTGGAAGCTGCGCCAGGCATCCTGCAGCGCCTTTGCCAGCGCGGCGGCGTCCAGGCCCTTCGGCGCGGCCTTGCCGGCGGCTTTGATCAGCGCTGCGGCGCGTTTGTCGTCCGGGAAAGGCTCGCAGTCGCCTGCGTGCAGTTTGGACCAGTCTTTCTTCAGTGCATCGCCGGCATAGGCGAAGGCTTTGGCGTCGTGCGGGAAAGCGGCCCAGTCGTTTTTGGCCATGTGTCTAGTCCTCTCGATGGAAGCGGGCAGCATCCCGCGAGTCGCGATGCGAGGCAAGCCCCAACCATACGGCCTAGTGTGTTTGCTCGGCGCGGGCCGCGCATGCTGCCGTCATCCAAAGCCGGTTTGCCGGCGCCCCGCAACGGAGACTCCCCATGGCACGCAAGAAAATCACCCATACCGCTCCCGAAGCGACGCCGCGTCACTTCTGGCTCGCCGGCCTCGGCTTGGCAGTCATCGCCCAGCGCCAGACCGCTGCTGCCGCGACGCAGGCTGTCGATCGCGTCTTCCGGACCCGCCGCGAGGCAGTCGCCGCAGTAGGGCAGGCGCAGTCGAAGCTGATCGAAACCGCAGGCCAGGTGCGCGGTCGTCTCGAAAGCGGTGCCGCCCAGTTGGGCAGCACGCTCGAGACCGCCCTCTCGCCGCTGATGGCCCGGTTCAGGCCGATGAAGGCAACGCGCGTCGTGCGCCGCGGCCGCAAGCCGGGTTCAAAGAATGTTCGTCGTACGACCGCCAAGAAAGTTACAACCAAGCGCGCGCGCAAGGCTTGATCGATCCGTGTGGCATGACAAAGAAAGGGCGCTATCGGCGCCCTTTCTTCTTTTCGTTTCCTCGAAAAACCAACCGCATGAATCACGGTCGACGATGCATCGCCATGATCTGGTCCGCAGCTCGCGACTGATCGCCGAATCTGCAGATGTTGACGTGCTCCCGCCTGTCGAATCGATCAGGGAATCTGACAGCCATTGCTGATCAGGCAATCGTCGTAGGCGGCATAACAGGTGGCGAACGGGACGCCCGATGCGCGACACTGGTTGAACTGCTGGTAGCACGTATTTCTGCGGCACGCGGCGTCGGCGAGCGCCGAGGCGGTGAGTAGGACGAGTGCTGTTGCGGCGAGAGTGGTTCTGAGCAGCTTGCGCTTCATTGGATGATTCCTTCCGATGGATGCCCCTGCGCACTCACCTTAGCGCGGGTGGCGAACCGTATTTCTTGTCGAACAGCACGTTTCGAGGGGCCGGACCGCGGTGATGGTGATCTTGCCGCTACGGACTCAGTCCTGGTAGGCGCGGATCAGCGTGTTCAGATGCATGCGCTCGGCGTCGCGCAGGAACGGCGCCAACAGCATCATCACCTGGATGATGCCCTGGCGGATGGCGACCTGTTCGTCGCGGTCGCCGCGAGCGGCCGAGTAGTTCAGCCAGAACGTGGACAGCACCAGTACGTTGGTGGCGGCGGCGTTCAGTTCGTCGGCCGAGGCGCGCATGATGCCGGCCTGCGATAGCCCGCGCATAACCAGATGCGCGCGCTCGTCGGCGCGCTTGAGAATCCGCGCAAAGCGCATGCGCATGCGCCGGTTGCGGCTGAGGATCTCGACCAGATCGCGGTATAGGAAGCGATAGTCCCAGATGCACTCGAACACAAGATGCAACTGCAGCCAGATGTCTTCCAGCTCCGGTAGCCGGCCGCTGGGCGCGGCCAGCGCGTTGTCCATGCGCTCTTCATAGCGCGCGAACAACTGCTCGATGATGTCGTCCTTGTTCCGGAAGTGGTAGTAGAGATTGCCGGGGCTGATCTCCAGTTCGTCCGCAATGTGGTTGGTCGTAACGTTGGGCTCGCCCTGCGTGTTGAACATCGCAAGCGAGGTGTCGAGGATCCGCTGTCGCGTCTGGCGCGCCATCGAGGAGGTGTCGTCGCAGCCCGGCCGGGCCGACGTCAGCCGGCCAGTTTCTTCGCCAAATCGGCGTATTTCTGCTTGGCCTCGTCCTGATCGGTGCCCTTCAGTTTGGCCCAGGCTTCGTACTTGGCAGTGCCCACGAAATCGAAGAAGCCGGGCTTTGCGCCGCTGACATCGCCTTCGGAGCCCTGCTTGAACAACGCATACAGCCGCAACAGCGTGTCGTTGTCGGGGCGTTCGGCCAGGCTTTGGATATCCTTCGCGGCTTGTTCGAAACGGTTCTGCAGATCGGACATGTTCAATCCCTCTCCCGTGAGGCGGTCATGACAGCATGGCAGGTTGGGCCGGTCAATACGAAACCGCATGGGACGCTGCTGCCGAGGCGCGTTCCCGGTCGCGGTGGCGATGCCGTTCCGACCGGACACGCTACGGCCGCGGATTGTTCTTGGTCGCCGGCTCTGGCAACTTAGCCGCTACGGACCGCGCCGCGGTCCCGGAGCTACGCATGGCAAACCATGCGGGTTCTACTCTCATGAGGGCGAGGACATGAGTTATTTCGTTACCGGCGCGACCGGTTTTCTGGGCCGCTTCCTGGTCGAC
>JAYUIZ010000190.1:0-2824 GCA_043765595.1 Lysobacter sp.
TGCTGCTGGTCTTGGCCAAGGATCCGCAGCGGCTCGCGCGCAGCAGCGACCAGATTGCACTAGACCAACTGCTTCCGCAGATCATCGACGACCATCGGCACCTGATGTCCGGCAAGGATCTCGTACTGACCCTGCATCCGATGCCGGCGTGCGAGATCACTGCGCCCCTGCCGATTGTGCGGACCGCGATCGGCAACCTGCTGCGCAACGCCATCGAGAACAGCGATCGCGGTGAGATCCACGTGCGCTTGGCCGCAGACGCGCTGGTGACGATCGACGACCCGGGGCACGGCATGACGCCCGAGGAAATTAGCGCCATCTACGCCAAGATCGCTCGCGGCGGCGGCGAACGCGGCGGCGGCGGCATCGGCATCGATCTGATCTCCCGCGTGTGCGAACACCTCGGCTGGCGACTCGAATTCATCTCGGGCGTTGGCAACGGCACTAAAACTACATTGCGATTCCAGCCATGATGGCTGACACCATCTCCGATATTCCGCCTGCAGGCGCCACCGAAGGACGCAACGCATGATCGACCGGAATCTCCTGCGCCTGTCCGACCTCCACGGCTTCGCGCGCTTGGGCGTGACCGCGACCTCCAGCGTCACCGATCTTGTCGAAGCGATGCACGCCGCGATCGCCAGCCCGTATCTGGGCGTCCGCGGCTCCGCGCCGGAGCGCACCGCCGGGATCGCCGGCCTGGTGTATCGCGGCATCCGCGGCGCAACGGGTCTCACCGGCAATGCGCTCGACATCCTGCTCGCCCAGCGTTCTGCCGCAGGTTTGGACGCCCTCAGATCGCCGCAGCGCGAAGCGGTGATCGCGGCGCTCAACGGCGTGCTCGGCGATCATCTTTCCGCGACCGGAAATTCACTGACGCTGCCGATGCGGCTGCACCATGCGGGCGAGCCCTTGTCGCTGCGCACGGCAACATTGGCCGACGCCATTCCCGATCATGGCGCGAAATTGCTGGTCCTGGTCCACGGCCTGTGCATGAACGATCTGCAGTGGACGCGCGACGGCCACGATCACGGCGCCATGCTCGCCGATGCGTTGGGCTACACGCCGCTATATCTGCACTACAACTCCGGGCTTTCAATCGCCGACAACGGCCGGCAGTTCGCCAGGCAGCTCGAAACCCTGCAACAGCAGTGGCCGGTGCCGATCGACGAGATCGCGATCATCGGCCACAGCATGGGCGGGCTGGTCGCACGCAGCGCCTGCCGTCAGGCCGAAAGACTCGATCACGCTTGGCTGAAATCCTTGCGCCATCTGGTCTGCATGGGCTCGCCGCACCACGGCGCACCGCTGGAGCGCGGCGGCAACTGGATCGATCTGGTCCTCGGCGCCACACCATTCGCGGCCCCGCTGGCGCGCGTCGGCAAGATCCGCAGCGCCGGCATCACCGACCTGCGCCACGGCCATCCGCTGGACGCGCATCCGCACGACGGCCTCCGTCGCGGCGGCGGCGCGATCGCACCGCTGCCGAAGGGCGTGCGTTGCTACGCCATCGCCGCGACCACCGGCCAGCGGCGCGGCGACCTGCAGGATCGATGGATCGGCGACGGACTGGTGCCTGTCGCCAGCGCGCTGGGCCATCATCCCGATCCAAAACGTACGCTGGCCTTCGCCAAATCGCGGCAGTGGATCGCTTACGAGACGAATCATCTGGAACTGCTGAGCGACCCGGCCGTTGCTGATCGCCTGCTGCGCTGGCTGGCGTAGGAGGGCCTTCAGGCCGATCGCATTTGATGACTTCGGTGGGAAAAGATCGGGCCTGAAGGCCCTCCTACGCGAACGGGTCTGCGATCATGGCGGGATGACCAAGACCACCGATTTCGCCGCGCTGCCGCTTTCTCCCGCCCTGCTGCAGGGCATCGACGCCCTCGGCTACACCGTGATGACACCGGTCCAGGCGCAGGCACTGCCGGCGATTCTGGACGGCCGCGACGTGATCGCGCAGGCGCCCACCGGCAGCGGCAAAACCGCGGCCTTCGGGCTGGGGCTGCTGCACCGGCTCGATCCGCTGACGATCCGGACCCAAGCGCTGGTGCTGTGCCCCACCCGCGAACTCGCCGACCAGGTCGGCAAACAGCTGCGCAAACTCGCCACCGGCATTCCCAACCTCAAGATCTCGATCCTCTGCGGCGGCATCCCGCTGGGGCCGCAGCTCGCATCGCTCACCCACGAGCCGCACGTCGTCGTCGGCACGCCCGGCCGCATCCAGGAACTCATGCAGAAGAAAGCGCTGCAGCTGGGCGGCGTGGGTACGCTGGTCCTGGACGAAGCCGACCGCATGCTCGACATGGGCTTCGAAGACGCGATCCGCGACATCGTCAAACGCACGCCCAAGCATCGCCAGACCCTCTTGTTCTCGGCGACGTTTCCCGACGCCATCCGCACGCTGGGCAACGCCATGCTGGGCGATGCGCTGGAAGTCAGCATCGACGGCGGCGCCGAACCCGACACCATCGAACAACTGTTCTTCGAAGTTGAACCCGATCGCAAGGCGCCGCTGCTCGCTGCGCTGCTGCTGCGCTACAAGCCGGAATCCTGCGTAGTGTTCTGCAACATGCGCAAGGACACCGAGGAAGTAGTCGGCTCCCTGGCGCATTACGGCTTCACCGCGCTGGCGCTGCACGGCGATATGGAACAGCGCGACCGCGACGAAGTGCTGGTGCGGTTTGCGAACCGCAGCTGCAGCGTGTTGGTGGCCAGCGATGTCGCCGCGCGCGGGCTGGATGTCGAAGATCTTGGCGCGGTGGTCAACTACGACCTGCCGACCGATGCCGATACCTATCTGCACCGCATCGGCCGCACCGGC
>JAYUIZ010000191.1:0-8192 GCA_043765595.1 Lysobacter sp.
TTCAGACGTGTGCTCTTCGATCTGGCGGATGACGTTGCGGCGGGCATGCCCTTGCATGCCTGGTGAAAAACACCAATAAAATCAATGACTTTAAGGTAAGAAAAATAAAGTCCGTTTCTTACCGTTCTTCTTCCTGCTTTCTTACCGTCCGATGCATAGTGTGTGTGTCGCCCGCTGCACATGCAGCACGACGAGAAGCAAACCATGCAAGACCGTACCCACGCGCAGGGCCTCCCTGACGATGCCCGCGCCTTCGATGAGAACCAACTCGCCCGGCGCTGGGACATTTCCCACCGCACCCTGCAGCAGTGGCGTTTGATGGGGATCGGCCCCGTCTACCTGAAGCTCGGCAACCGCGTCAGTTACCGGCGCGAGGACGTCGAACAGTACGAACGTCAGGCGCTGCGTCGCGGCACCGGCGAACGCGCGTTCGCGTGAGGACGACGATCATGACCGACCTCACCCTCCTTCCGGCGGAACTCGCCGAACTGTCTGTCGCCCAACTGGCGGCGCTCTCACCCCAGCAGAAGATCCTGCTCGCCCAGCAACTGGAGCAGGCCGGCGAGTGGCTCAAGCAGGTCAAGGCCCGCTTCGACGCCGCGCTGGAACAGACCTACGGCGACCGTGTCCGCAGCGCGCGCAGCGACGGCGGCAAGGACTTCGGCGTCGTCCACGTCGCCGACGGCGACGTGCGCCTGAGCGTGGACGTCTCCAAGCGCGTGTCCTGGGACCAGGCGCAGCTGGCCACGATCGCCAACCGCATCGCCGCCGCTGGCGAGAAGGTCGAGGAATTCATCGACGTGACCTACAGCATTTCCGAGTCGCGCTTCCAGAACTGGCCGTCGACGCTGCGCACGCAGTTCGAGGCCGCGCGCACCGTCAAACCCGGCAAGCCGACCTATCGGCTGACCCATGAGGAGATCTGACATGACCTTACCCATCATCGGTGCCGACCAGCGCATGTCCGAGCGCCGCGGCGTCAAAGGCGTGCTGATCGGAAAATCCGGCATCGGCAAGACCTCGCAGCTGTGGACGCTCGACGCGGGCTCGACCCTGTTCCTCGATCTGGAGGCGGGCGATCTCGCGGTCGAAGACTGGCGCGGCGACGTCATCCGTCCGCGCACCTGGAACGAGTGCCGCGACCTCGCGGTGTTCATCGGTGGCCCGAACCCGGCACTGCGCGACGACCAGGCCTACAGCCAAGCGCATTATGAAGCGGCCTGCGCGCGCTATGGCGATCCGGCGCAGCTGGCGAAGTACCACACGCTGTTCATCGATTCGATCACCGTCGCCGGACGGCTCTGCCTGCAGTGGAGCAAGGGCCAGCCGCAGGCGTACTCCGACAAGACCGGCAAGCCGGACATGCGCGGCGCCTACGGTCTCATGGGCCAGGAGATGATCGCGTGGCTCACGCACCTGCAGCACACCCGCGGCAAGAGCGTGTGGTTCGTCGGCATCCTCGAGGAGAAGATCGACGACTTCGGCCGCCGCCTGCTGCAGCTGCAGATCGACGGCAGCAAGACCGGCCTCGAACTGCCGGGCATCGTCGACGAGGTCGTCACCCTCACCGAGATCGCGGCCGACGACGGCAGCGCCTATCGCGCGTTCGTTTGCCACACCCTCAATCAGTGGGGCTATCCCGCCAAGGACCGCTCCGGTCGCCTCGAGCTGATCGAGGAACCGCACCTTGGCCGCCTGATGCAGAAGATTGCCGGCAGCGCGCGGCCCGCGCTCGAACGGCTCGACTTCACGCGCCCTGCGACGACTACACCGAACACGCCGGCCACGGCCGTGCAGGAGATCCCATGACCGTCTGGAACGATTTCAACGATGCGGAGCAGCAACAGAGTTTTGATCTCATCCCCAAGGGCACCGTCGCCTGGGTGCGGATGACGATCAAGCCCGGCGGTTACAACGATCCCGCGCAGGGCTGGACCGGCGGCTGGGCGACGCAGGGCGACGAGACCGGCGCGGTCTATCTTTCCTGTGAGTTCGTCGTGCTCGAAGGCCCGTTCGCCAAGCGCAAGCTGTGGACGAACGTCGGGTTGCACAGCAACAAGGGACCGACGTGGGCGGGCATGGGCCGCAGCCTGCTGCGCGCCATCCTCAACTCCGCGCGCAACGTGCGGCCGGAGGACAACAGCCCGCAGGCCGCCGCCGCGCGTCGTATCCAGGGTTTCCAGGAACTGGACGGCATCGAGTTCGTCGCGAAGATCGATGTCGAGAAGGACGGCCGCGGCGAGTTGCGCAACCTCATCAAGCAGGCGGTCGAGCCCGGCCAGCCTGAGTACGCCGCAGGACAGACCGCGACGGCGGGAACGGCTGCGCCACGGGCGGCGACACCGGCCGCGCAGGGCGCGCGCCCGGCCCCGACCGGCAAGCCGACGTGGGCGCAGTAAGGCCCGCACGTGCGGTGCTGGGCCTGCGGCCAACCGGCGCGCGGCCTCGGTCACCTTGACCTGAGACACCCGTCCGCCGACCCACGGCGTTATCCGCACCGCTGGGCGTTCTGCTCACGCCGCTGCCAGGACGCCTTCCATCAACTCTACGACACGAGGCGCCGGCAACAGCCGGCGTCGATCGAGGAACTCGTCCCCGTGACCTTGCCACTTTCCCCCGACGCCCAACGCGCCTGTCTGCGCGCGCTGGGACACGCCGCCGACGCCGTCGGCTTCGAGATACCGCTCGCGCAGTATTCACAGACCCAGGCGCTGCACGTCATCGACGCCGTCATCCACGCCTACGAACGCCAACAGCAACAACAGTCGCGCGCGCTGCGCGGGCTGCCGCCGCTGGACGATTTCGAAGATTCCGACATTCCGTTTTGAGGGGACGCGCATGTTGGATTTCAATGCTTCCTCCAGCGTGTCCGGACAGCTCGAAGCGCTGATCGATCTGGGCATGCAACAGGTGCGCGCGGCTGAGCCCAAGCGCACCTACCTCGGTGCATCGCGGCTGGGTGCGGCCTGCACGCGCGCGCTGCAGTACGAGTACGTCGACGCGCCGGTCGATCCCGGTCGCGACACCGGCGGACGCATGCTGCGCATTTTCGAGCGCGGTCACGTGCTCGAAGACAGCATGGTCGCGTGGCTGCGCGGCGCAGGGTTCGATCTGCGCACGCGCCGCGATGACGGCACACAGTTCGGCTTCTCCGCGCTCGACGGCAAATTGCGCGGTCACGTCGACGGCGTGTTCGTCGCCGGCCCCGATGGATTTGCGTATCCCGCACTTTGGGAGTGCAAATTTTTGGGATCGAAGGCGTGGCGCGAGGTGGAGAAAAACAGGCTCGCCGTCGCCAAACCCGTGTACGCCGCGCAGGTCGCGATGTACCAGGCCTATCTCGACCTGCACGCGCACCCCGCGCTGTTCACCGCGATCAACGCCGACACGATGGAACTCTACGCCGAGCGCGTGCCCTTCGATCCGGCGCTCGCGCAGCGCATGTCCGACCGCGCAGTACAGGTGGTGCTGGCCACCGATGCCGGCGAACTGCTGCCGCGCGCGTTCTCCGATCCCACCCACTTCGAGTGCCGGTTCTGCGCATGGCAAGACCGCTGCTGGAGATCTCCATGATGTCCGTTTCCTCTCCCGTTCCAGTGCCGCCGCCCGCCGAGCCGATGGTCGATGCGCGTACCGCGAGCGGCGCCGTCAAGATTCCGCTGCAGTGGCTCAGCAACAAGGTCGAGCGCCGCGCGCGCGGCGTGCCGCACTACCGCATCGGCCACCTGGTCCGCTTCCGGCTGAGCGAGCTGGAGCAATGGCGCGATCGCCATGCGACCGTGATCGCACCGCGACTGGAGCGGGTTGAAGATGCCGCGCTCGCGGTCTCCTCGTCGCCGACGCCCACGGACTTCGACGGCGTGAACTGGCATCGTCGCGAAGGGCTCGCCGAGATCTTCGTGCGTCGCCACGGCGAGGACTACCGGTACTGCGCGAGCCGACGCAGTTGGTTCGTCCGCACCGATCATGGCTGGCGCAAGGATGACACGCTGGCCGCGTTCGACCTGGTGCGCGGCATTTGCCGGGAAGCCGCCAGCCGCACCCGGACAGAGCAGGCAAGGCGCTGGTTCGCCAGCGCCGCGACCGCCGCGGCGGTGGAGCGGATCGCGCGCCTGCGCGCAGATGCGGTGCCGACCGGCGAGGAGCGCACGCAGTGACGCATCCGTCTCTGGATTTCAATGAAAGTCCGCAGGTCGTCGCACCCCGCGAAGGCAGGGACGACATCCGCGTCCAACTGCTCGATCGCCTGGAATCGGTGCTGGCCATGATGTTTCCGGCAGGCAAGAAGCGTCTGGGCAAATTCCTGATCGGCGATGTGCTCGGCAGCCCGGGGGACAGCCTGGAGGTGGTGCTCACGGGCGAGAAGGCGGGCCTGTGGACCGACCGTGCCAACAACACCGGCGGCGATGTGTATGCGCTGATCGCGGCGCACTTCCGCATCGATGCGCATGCCGAGTTTCCGCGCGTGCTGGAAGAGGCTGGGCGCCTGCTGGGGCGTGCGTCCGCAACTCCAGTGGTGAAACCGAAGAAAGCGCCGCCGATGGACGACCTCGGTCCGGCGACGGCGAAGTGGGACTACCTCGACGCCGACGGCCAGCTCATTGCAGTCGTCTACCGCTACGACCCGCCCGGCGGCAAGAAGCAATTCCGGCCGTGGGATGCGAAGCGTCGCAAGCCGGCGCCGCCCGAACCGCGCCCGCTGTACCACCAGCAGGGCATCGCGACCGCGGACACCGTCGTCCTGGTCGAAGGCGAGAAATGCGCGCAGGCGCTGATCGATGCCGGCATCGTCGCGACCACCGCGATGCACGGCGCCAACGCGCCGGTCGACAAGACCGATTGGTCGCCGCTTGCCGGCAAGGCGGTGCTGATCTGGCCGGACAAGGACACTCCCGGTTGGGACTACGCCGAGTGCGCCGCGCGGGCGATCCTGGCGGCGGGCGCCAGCCTCTGCCAGGTCCTGTACCCGCCCGAGGACAAGCCGGAAGGCTGGGACGCGGCCGATGCCATTGCCGAGGGCTTCGATGTCGCCGGCTTTCTGGTCGCCGGACAACGCACACCGGTTCGTCATGCGAGCGATGGCATCGCTGCGCAGGATGCGCAGGCGGCAGGACTCTCCACCGAGCGCGGACTGTTCCGGGATCTCGACTGGACTTCAGAAGCTGGGCTGGCCCGTGCCTTCACCCGGCGTAACGGCCAGGACTGGCGCTACTGCGCGGCGTGGGGAAAATGGCTGGCCTGGACAGGCACGCGCTGGAGTACCGACCAGCGCCTGTACGTCATGCACTTGTCGCGCGAGATGTGTTGCGCGGCGGCGCTGATGTCGAAGGCGCCGCCGATGAGTCGAAAGCTGGCCAGTGCCGCTTCAATCGCCGCGGTCGAGCGGATCGCACGATCGGAACCCGGCCTCACCTCGATTGCGGACGAGTGGGATGCCAATCTCTGGGCGCTCAATACGCCAGGCGGGGTCGTCGATCTTCGCAGCGGCAGACTGGGTGCGCACCGGCGCGAAGACGGGATGACCAAGATCGCAACCGCCACACCGCGAGGCGAGAGCGCTCGTTGGCGTGCGTTCCTGGGCGATGTCACTGGCGGCGACGCCGACCTGCAGGCGTACCTGCAGCGGATGGCCGGTTACTGCCTCACCGGCGCGACCAGCGCGCACGCGCTGTTCTTCCTCTACGGCACCGGCGCGAACGGCAAGTCGGTGTTCGTGAACGTCCTGGCGACGATCCTCGGCGATTATGCGACCAACGCGCCGATGGACACGTTCATGGAAGCGCGCGGCGATCGCCACCCAACCGATCTGGCCGGCCTGCGCGGCGCGCGCTTCGTCGCCGCGGTCGAGACCGAGCAGGGCCGTCGCTGGAACGAGTCGAAGCTCAAGGCAATCACCGGCGGCGACACGATCTCGGCGCGGTTCATGCGCCAGGATTTCTTCGAGTACACGCCGCAGTTCAAGCTCGTCATCGCCGGCAACCACAAGCCCGCCATCCGCAACGTCGACGAAGCGATGAAGCGACGCATGCACCTGATTCCGTTCACGGTGACGATCCCGCCCGAACGCCGCGACGGCAAGCTGACCGAGAAGCTGCTCGCCGAGCGCAATGGCATCCTCGCCTGGGCGTTGGCTGGTTGTCTGCAATGGCAGCGTACAGGCCTGCAGCCGCCCGCGAGCGTGCTCTCGGCGACCGAGGAGTATTTCGAGGCCGAGGATGCGCTGGGGCAGTGGATCGAGGAGCGCGCCTTCCAACATCTCGAAGCCCGTGAAGGCACGGCAGAGCTGTACGCCGACTGGCGCGAGTGGGCCGAGCGCGCGGGCGAGTACGTCGGTTCGATCAAGCGATTCTCTGAATTGCTGATCGGGCGCGGCTTCAATCACACCCGGATGCACGGTGGAAAGCGCGCGATCAAAGGGATCTCGCTGCGTCCGAAAGCCTACGCCCGCCACCACTCCGAAGTGGCGGAACGAGAGGACGGTGACGTTTGGTGACCACCTTGCTGATTAACGCCTACACCCGCACGCGTATAGGGATATTCCCCAAGGCAGTCACCTCCCGTCACCGCGCCGTCCAACCCCATGAATTCAAACGACAAAACGCATCATGATCCCAACTGTTCTCGCGCTCGACCTCGGCACTACCACCGGCTGGGCGCTGCGCACGCCCGATCGCCGCATCGTCAGCGGCAGCCAATCGTTCAAGCCACAACGCTTCGAGGGTGGCGGCATGCGCTTCCTGCGCTTCGTGCGTTGGCTGGACGAACTGCAGGCGCTCTCGGGCGGACTGCAGCACCTCGCGTTCGAGGAAGTGCGCCGGCATGCGTCCACGGACGCGGCCCACGCCTACGGCGGCTTCCTCGGCCAGCTCTCCGCCTGGTGCGAACAGCGTCAGGTCCCGTATCAAGGCGTGCCCGTGGGCACGATCAAGAAACACGCCACCGGCAAGGGCAACGCGAACAAGGACGCCATGCTCGACGCGGTGCGGGGCTGGGGCTACGCCCCCATCGACGACAACGAAGCCGACGCGCTGGCACTGCTGCATTGGGCGATCGCGCAGGAGCGCAGCGCATGACCACCTGGACCTTCGATGAGGTCGAGCACCGCTTCCACGAAGCTGCGGCGACGTCGTTCCGGTTGCCCCCTGCGCGCGTCGCCGGCTACGTCACCCTGTGGCCCGAGATCGCGCGCCAGTCCTGGGAAGGCTACGCGGACGAACGGATCGTGCTGCGCTTCCCGGCGACGCCCGCGGCGGTCGATCGCCTGGCCGAGACCACGCAATGGCTGCAATGGTTGAGCGTCGAGCAGCGCAAGCTGGTGTGGGCGCGTGCGCGCTACGTGCCGTGGCGTGCGATCTGCGCAGCGCACGGCTGCTCGAAGGTCACCGCCTGGCGGCGTTGGCGACACGCGCTCGCGCTGATCGTGGTCCAGCTCAACGGCCGGCCACCGCGCATCGTGGACGCCATCCCGCAGCGTGACGTGACGTGACGTAATCGAGCGTAAGCATTCACGCAGGATCGTAAAACCCCTCAAAAACAGGTGAAACACTTCCCCCGATTGCAGGGTATCTTTTGTGCCACGGTGGTCATGCGTCCTGAAGCACTGCGCTTCGGACGCGATGGCGACCCACGAGGTCAGTTGTAGACCCACAAGGTCTACGGGTCCTCCCTGTCGCACTGCAACAGCGGGCGGCAGAGCCGCGGAACCTCGCTACCGTCAGGCCGCAAACCGAGGTTTGCACGGGTTGCAGGGTTTGCAGGTTTGCGGCCCGCACGTTTGCACCTCCTCTCTTTCCAGCCCATCGGCCATCACGTTCGCGTTCCCCCCTGTCCCGGGCGCGATGGTCGGTGGGTTTCTTTTCGAGCCCACGATGCCCAACGCCCTCACCGTCGAGACCCGCCGGGTCGAGGCGCTGATTCCTTATGCGAGGAATCCAAGAACGCACAGCGACGCGCAGATTGCGCAGATCGCCGCAAGCATCGTGGAGTTCGGCTGGACCTCGCCGATCCTGGTCGATGGCGGCAACGGCGTGATCTGCGGTCATGGCAGGCTACTCGCTGCACGCAAGCTCGGCATGACCGAAGTGCCGGTGATCGAACTGGCGCACCTGGACGCGGCGCAGAAGCGCGCATTGATCATTGCTGACAATCGCATCGCCCTGAACGGCGGCTGGGATGACGCGCTGCTGGTGCTG
>JAYUIZ010000192.1:0-2821 GCA_043765595.1 Lysobacter sp.
CCGGCAGGTCCTGCGGATCCGGGCGCGACAGCTGTCGCCACGCCCGAGGCGCGCGCCAGTCAGGGCCGGCTCGCGTTCGAGCGTCAGGCCCGTGCGTTCGTACGCGATGCCCCCACTCTGGACGTCGAGATTCGCATGGCCCGCGCGCGCGCGCTGAGCCAGGACATCGACCGTCGCGAGCAGAACCGCGAACTGTCCAGGGACGAAGCGATGATGATGCGCGTCGGCCTGATCCAGGTGGCGGTGAAGGATCCCCGGGAACGCGTCGTGCAGATCAGGGAAGTGATCGACCGCCACAAGCAGCAGACCGCGGCACAGCAACGGGTGCTGCTGGCCCAGCAGCAGCGCGATGCCAAGCTAAAGGATTACAAGACGCAGGAAGCCAGGATCGTCTCCGAGGTGC
Source organism: Lysobacter sp. (assembly GCA_043765595.1). Classification (GTDB taxonomy): domain Bacteria; phylum Pseudomonadota; class Gammaproteobacteria; order Xanthomonadales; family Xanthomonadaceae; genus Lysobacter_I. Next base: position 404 of record JAYUIZ010000192.1, read on the forward strand.
TGGCGATGCCGAGTTACCCCGATGGGATGAGTCGGGACGACTACCTCCGCCAGCGCCTCCAGGACGCGCGCGACACCATCAACCGGACCCCGACACCCGCGCCTGTTTCGACGCCCTGACCATTCCCCGGGCTTGGCCCCTACCTTCGGCACATGCCGGATCGGCGGTGTGGGCTAGTCTTCCGGTCTGCCCGTCATTCCGGATCGCTCAATGAACAAGACCCTCCTCGCCTTGGGCCTCGCGCTCTTATTCGCCGCGCCTGTGGCTTTTGCCGGCGACGCTGTCGGCACTGCCGCCAAGCCGCAGCTCGGTAGCTTCGGCATCGACCTGGGCAACCGCGACCTGTCGGTGAAGCCGGGCGACGATTTCGACCGCTACGCCAATGGCCGCTGGTTCGACAGCTATCAGCTGCGCGATTACGACACCCGCTTCGGTTCGTTCAATGCATTGAGCGATCAGGCAGAGGAACAGGTCCACGCCATCGTCGAGGAACTGCAGGCGCGCAAGGATCTGAAACCCGGCAGCGACGAACAGAAAGTCCGCGACCTCTACGCCAGCTACATGGACACCGCGGCGCGCGATGCCGCCGGTATCGCGCCGCTGAAGCCGACCTTGGCGCGGATCGCCGGTGTCGATTCCATCGCAGCGCTGACCGCCGCCTTCGGGCGCGCCGGCATCGATGGCACCAGCAGCCCGGTGGGCGGCGGCGTGACCCTGGACCGCAAGAATCCCGACCGTTATCTGGTCAGCATCAGCGTCGGCGGCCTGGGCCTGCCCGACAAGGATTTCTACCTCAACGCCGAACCGCGTTTCGTCCAGATCCGCGCCGCCTACCTCGACCATGTCGCCACCATGCTGGGTTTCGCCGGCGTCGCCGACGCCAAGCCGCGCGCCGAAGCGGTCATCGCGCTGGAAACCGAACTGGCGAAGCGGATGTGGGATCGCGCCCAGCTGCGCGACCGCGACAAGACCTACAACCTGCGCACCTTCGCGCAACTGCGCGAGGAATTCCCCGGCTACGACTGGGCCGCGCATTTCGCCGCGCAGGGCCTGCAGACGCCGGCCGAGGTGAACATTTCCACGCCCAGCGCGGTCGGCCCGATCCTGGATGAAGTAGTCGCGAAAACGCCGCTCAGCGTATGGCGCGACTATCTGGCCTATCACGCGGTGCGCAACCACGCGCCGATGCTCAGCACCGAAATCGATCAAGCCGCGTTCGCCTTCACCGGCACCGTGCTGCAGGGCCAGAAGACCCAGCGCGAACTGTGGAAGCGCGGCGTCGCCACGGTCGGCGGCAGCGGCGGACTGGGCGATGCGGTCGGCCGGATGTACGTGGCCCGGCACTTCAAGCCCGAAGCCAAGGCGGCGATGGACGATCTGGTCGAAAACCTGCGCGCCGCGCTGCGCCAGAACATCGAAACACTGGACTGGATGGGCGATGCGACCAAGACCGAGGCCTACAAGAAACTGGGCACCTTCCTGCCGAAGATCGGCTACACCCAGAAATGGCGGGATTACGGCAGCGTGAAGATTGTCCCCGGCGACCTGATCGCGAACGTGCAGTCGCTGCGTCGCTATTTCGTCGACGACCAGAATGGTCGCCTCGGCACCAAACCCGACCGTGCGGAGTGGTTCATGACTCCGCATACGGTCAACGCCTATTACAACGCGTCGTTCAACGAGATCGTGTTTCCAGCCGGCATCCTGCAGCCTCCATTCTTCGACGTGAGCGCCGATCCGGCGGTGAATTACGGCGCGATTGGCGGCGTGATCGGCCACGAAATGGGCCATGGTTTCGACGATCAGGGTTCGAAGTCGGATTCCGCCGGCATCCAGCGCAACTGGTGGACCGACGAGGACCGTGCGCGCTTCGATACCCGCACCAAGGCGCTGGGCGCGCAGTACGCCACCTATTGTCCGCTGGAAGGCCAGTGCGTGAACGGCCAGCTGACGATGGGCGAGAACATCGGCGACCTCGGCGGCCTGTCGATGGCCTACACCGCATACAAACTGAGCCTCAAGGGCAAGGAAGCGCCGGTGATCGACGGCCTGACCGGGGATCAACGCTTCTTCCTGGCCTGGGCGCAGGTCTGGAAATCCAAGGCGCGCGAGGAAACCATCCTCAACCGGCTCAAGACCGATTCACATTCGCCGCCGCAGTACCGGATCAACGGCCCGCTGCGCAATCTCAACGAATGGTACAAAGCCTTCGACGTGAAGCCGGGCGACAAGCTCTATCTGCCGCCGGAGCAGCGCGTGCGGATTTGGTAAGGGTTTCGCTGGGGACGATCAACGCCGTGATCGGCTGCGTCATCGGCGAACGGCCACCGCGAGGTGGCCGTTTTCGTTTGCGTATTGTCCGTTGACGCTGCGTCCGCAGAATCAATCCGGCGACAGGCTGTTGGCGAACATCGCCGC
>JAYUIZ010000193.1:0-8176 GCA_043765595.1 Lysobacter sp.
GCTGGCGGTGCTGCTCGAAGACCTGATCCACCATCTCCGGCGAGAGCGCATGCTCGATCGCCTCGCGCATCATCACGCTCAGGGGCGCGTGCTGTTCAAAGCGCGCCAAGATCATGTCCCGCATGGGCTGTTCCTTCTTGCAAAGTGGACAGCGTAAAACGTTGTGGGGAAGACCTTGAAAGGGCTGGGGCTAAAGCCCCTTCTACGCAAGCACATTCATTGAATTCAAACATCATCGTACCGGATCAATAATTAGTGTCGCGACCGCTATACAACATGACAGACGCACTGTGTCGCATTACAAACGTCGTGGGTCGACATCGCCTTGATTCGAATCGACATCAGCGCGGTGCGCCGATGCCTCGATAGCCTTCAGCGGATCAACGCAGCGGGTACATCCAGATCGATCGACAGCGCCAGATGATCCGACCACGCCGCAGCCATGGCCTGCATGCCGCTGCAGACGAGTCCATCGCTGACCAGGATGTGGTCGATCGCTTTCTGCGGGCGCCAGCTGGGGAAGGTGTGCACGGTGCAGGCCGGCGGCTGCAGGCGGGTGCGCTGGAACAGCAGCGACATTTCAGGCTGTTCGGCGGTGCAGTTGAAATCGCCCATCAGCACGCTGTGCGGGTGGTCCTGCAGCAGTTCGCCGATGAAAGCCAGTTGCGAACGGCGCGAACCGGCGCCCAGCGAAAGATGGGCCACGGCGATGGTCAGGCTGTCGGCTTCGCGACCGAAACGCGCGACCAGCACGCCGCGGCCGGAAATCCGGCCCGGCAGCGGATGGTCGCTGACGTCGACCGGCTCCATTCGGGACAGCAGTGCATTGGCGCTGGAGGCGACCATGCCGACCCGACGGTTGGGCTGGTGACTCCAGTAGTCGAACCCGGCGCGTTCGGCCAGGTAATGGGTCTGATTGGTGAAACCCGAGCGCCAGCTGCCCGGGTCGCTCTCCTGCAGCCCCACGATATCGTGCCGGGCGGCGAGATCGGCGATGGTGTCCAGCGAAGCGCGCTTGTTGCCCGTGGGCAGCACGTGCGACCAGCTGCGGGTCGCGTAATCGGTGTACCGACGGGTGCTGGTGCCCGCCTGGATATTGGCGCTGAGCAGCCGCAACCGTCGCGTCGCCGGCACGGCGGCGACCACGGTGCTGGCGTGCGGATCCATTATTTCGATGCCGGGTTCCTGCAACTCAGGGGGCCGCGGCGGCCGGCGCGGCGGCCTGGGCCCGCTCATGGGCGATCAGGGCGTCGGCGATGACCAGACGCTCTTCCCAACTGCGGCCGCCCAGCACGCGGTACTTGCCGTTGACCATGATGGTCGGCGTGCCGGTGACCTGCTGGGTCTGGATGTACTGCCGCGCCTTGTTGAACTTGCCGGTCACCGCGAAGCTTTTCATGTTGCTGGCGAACTGCTTGGCTTCCACGCCGAACTGGGCGTAGAACGCGGCGAGATCGGCATCGCTGTCCTGACCGCGCTCGCCCTTGAGCTTGCCTTCCAGATGGATGGCGTTGTAGGTGCGGGTGTGCGCCTTTTCGGCGATGCCCATGGTCTGGGCGGTGTAGAAGCCGCGTACGTACTGGTCCCAGTTGCCGCCGAAGGCCGCGGGCACGTAGGTGAAGCGCACGTCGGGCCCGAGACTCTTCTTCCAGTTCGACACCGACGGCTCGAACTGCGCGCAGGCCGGGCAGACGAAGTTGAACACTTCCACCACCTCGATCTTGCCGTTCAGCGGCTCGAACGGCTGGCCATTCTTGATGATCTCGTAATCGGTCCCGAGCTTCAGGCCCCGAATCGCGCCGTTGGCCGGTGCGGCAGGCGCCGGCGGGGCGGCATCGGCGGCAGGCGCGGCTTCCACCGCGGCGGGGGCGTTCGGATCGGCCGCGGCCTTGGCCACCGCTTCGGCCGCGGCCATCACCTCGGCGTCGTTCGGCGCCGCTTCGGTCGTGGCGACCGGAGCGGCAGCGGTCTCTTCTTCCTTGGCGGTGCAGGCGGTCAGCGCAAAGCCGGCCAGCAGCGCAAAAATCAGGTGTCGCTTCATCGTGTGTCTCCTGTCGTGTTGCGGATACTGCGCCCGAGGCTTTCCAGCATCGGCGCATCGGCGTTGTTTGCTCTGCGTCGGATCGATGCAGGGTTGGCGAGACTCAGCGTTTTTTTGCCGCGACGCGTTCCATAGCGATCAGCCCATCCACCACCCGCATGCGCTCTTCGAGCGTAGGTGCGCGGACCACATACTTGCCGTTGACGATCAGCGTCGGCGTGCCGCCGACACGGTTGGCGACCGCGAAGGCCTGGGCCCGCGCCATGCGCCCGGCGACCTCTTTGGACTGCATGGAAGCGACCATCCTGGCGCGGTTCAGACCATGTTTGGCGAGCCAGGTTCCCAGCTCGTCCACGGTGACGTTGCTGCGCGGCAGCGCGCCTTCCTCATGGATGGCGTCGAACAATGGCTGATGGATCTTCGGCACCGCCTTCGCGGCATCCGCTGCGAAAAAGGCCTTCGCGTAGGCGTCTTCGAGATCGAATGCGGCAGGGATGTACACGAAGCTCACGTCGGCCGGGATCTTCTTTTTCCAGGCATCCACCATCGGCTGGAAATCCGCGCAATGCGAGCACCAGTAGGCGAATACTTCGGCCACTTCGATCTTGCCGTTCGGCGCCTGCCAGCGTTGACCCTTCTCCAGCACTTCGTAATCGACGCCGGGCTTCGGCGGGCCTGAAGGCGCCTGCGCACAGGCGGTCAGCGGGAAGACAAGCAACAGCGACAGGAACATAGAACGCAACATGGACGGCATCCTGCAGGGGGAATGAAAAAACGCCAGCGCAGAGGATGTCCGGGCCGGCGTCGCGATTCAAGCAGAGCAACAAGCGGAAGAGCTTGAAGCGGCGGGTGCGTTCATGGGAACAGCCCCCTCATGAACGCCAACGCGCCGGAGCGATCCGTCCGCGCCCGACCGGCAGACGCGACGGGCAAGAAGCATCACCCCTGATCGCCGCGCGTGTGCAGGCCCTGCATGTAGCTGGACAGCGACTGGATTTCCTCATCGGTCAGCGGCTTGGCCACCGACGACATGATGTGGAACAGCGCCGCATCGCGCTCGGTGGTGGTGCCGGTGCGGTATTCCTGCAGACGGCGGGCGGTGTACCACGCCTGCTGGCCGCCGACGTGCGGATAGGCCGGACCCGGGTTGCCTGCGCCGGCAGGGCCGTGGCAAGCCATGCAGGCGGGAATGCCGCGGCTGGCGTCGCCGCTGCGGTAGAGCTTCTGGCCGACTTCGTAAAACTTCATGCCCTTGCTCGGGCCTTCAGCGATGACGGTATCGTCGGCGATGCCCGCAACCGACTTCTGGGTGGCGTAGTGGGCGCCGATGTCGCGCATATCCTGCGCGCTGAGGCCCGCGGCGAAGGGCTGCATGATCGCGTTGACGCGCTCGCCGCCCTTGAACAGCGCCAGCTGGCGGGAGATGTAGCGCTCGCTCTGGCCGGCGATGCTCGGATACAGCGAGGGATCAGTGGCGTTGCCGTCCAGACCGTGGCAGGCGGTGCAGGTCGCGGCCTTGGTGGCGCCGGCATTGGGATCGCCGACCTTGGCCTTGGCCAGTTCGGCAACAAACGATGCATCCAGCGGCACGGCCTGGACCGGCGCGGCTTCGGGCACGGGCGTGACCGTGGTCTGGGCGATGGCGGCAGCCGCCGCGATCGCGAGAACCGCGAGACCGGCGAAACCGTAGGCACGGGCGTGACGCATGCTCAACACTCCAAATGACGAGGCGGGGCCGGCGAAATGCTGGCCACAGACCGAAACCGTGGAATTATCGTCGTCGCACCGGAGCGGGTCAAACGGCAATCGCCCCGGGCCGTGCGATCCTATGCGTATGGCTACCCCTTCAAACCCGTTCCACCGCTCCGGCTACCTGCTGGCCGCCCACACCCCGCGCCAGCTGCCGCCCGATGGCGGCTGGGAAGTCGCGTTCGCCGGCCGCTCCAACGCCGGAAAGTCCAGCGCACTCAATGCCCTGTGCCAGCAGAACGCCCTCGCCCGCGTCTCCAAGACCCCCGGCCGCACCCAGCAGTTGGTGTTCTTTGACATCCCTCCACACGAGATCAAGTATCTGGTCGACCTGCCCGGCTACGGCTACGCCAAGGTGCCCAAGGACCTGCAGGCGCACTGGCAGGCCTTCCTGGCCGACTATTTCCGCAGCCGCGAAGCCCTCAAGGGCCTGGTGGTGGTGATGGACATCCGCCACCCGCTGAAGGACTACGACCGCCAGATCCTCGGCTACGCCATCGAAAACGGCCTGCCCGTCCACGCGGTGCTGACCAAGGCCGACAAACTCGGCCGCGGCGCCGGGCTGAACGTGCTGCAGGCCGTGCGCAAGGATCTGCAGACCAACTATGGCGATACCGTCAGTGTGCAGACGCTGTCGTCGGAGTCGAAAGCCGGCGTGGAGGAATTGCGGCAGGTGGTGGCGAGGTGGCTGCAGATCTGACCGCTGTATTACCGGCCATAAGACCGTGCCTCCCGAACTCTTTCCTGCAGCTCGTAGGCTGGGCCGTCAAGCCCAGCGCGAACCACGCCGGGAGTGCTGGACTTGGCAGCCCAGCCTACGGAACTGATTCGATACACGCATCCGCGGGAATGCCGCACAAATGCGCATTGCGGTGAATGCAAGCTGCGCTGTCAGCCATCTTGCAACCCCTGCGCATAGCGGAACAGCAGCGACATCACCAGCACGCCCCCAAGTACTACGATCACGGACAGCTCGTAGGCTGGGCTGTCAAGCCCAGCGCGAACCACGCCGGGAGTGCTGGGCTTGGCAGTCCAGCCTACGGAACCTACGGAACTTGTGGGAAAATAGATACGCGGCAGCGTCACCCTTCCGCGTAGCGTCGCAACAGCATCATCGCCAGACCACCGCCTAGCACGACGGCAAGAAGCAGCAGCAATCCTTTCCCCAGCGTGTACCCACTGCCGCTCGTCTGCTGCGTTTGCCGTACCGGTGCGGAAGCATAGACATCATCATCGATATCGTCGTCGAATTGCACAGGCTCGCTGCTTTCCCAAGACTCGACGATCGCGCGCGCAGCGGCGTAATCGTCGTCGCCCACTTGCACCAGAATTTCGGTGTTGGCCGGCAATTCGCCGACCGCGCCCTGCAGGTATTCCCCTTGGATGAACGCATGAATGCCTTCCGCTTCCAGCATCTGCCGGATGAGATGCGCATCGGCGATGTTCGCGGCGCGGTAGATGATGATCATGAGTTGTTCCTGAGTATCTGTGCGATCCGCGATCCTAACCAGCATCCCGCATCCGCGGATCCATCCACACGCGCAGCGCATCCACGAGTGCGTTGATCGCCACAATCAGCGCGCCCACCACCAGCACCACGCCCAGCACCAGCGTGTAATCGCGATTAAGCGCGCCCTGCACGAAATAGCGGCCCATGCCCGGGATGCCGAACACCTGTTCCACCACCGCCGAGCCGGTGACGATATTGATCAACGCCGGCGACAGCCACGCGACCACCGGCAGCAGCGCCGGCTTGAGCGCATGCGCGAACAGCAGCCGGGCTTCCGATAATCCTCGCGCACGCGCAGCCGTCAGGTATTCGGCGTTGAGGGTATCGAGCATCGACGCGCGGGTGAGCCGCGCGCAGTAGGCGAGGTTCGGCAGGGCCAGCGCGATCACCGGCAGCACAAGACTGTTCCACTCACCCCAGCCGCCCGCAGGCAGCCAGTGCAGGGTCACCGCGAACAGCAGCACCAGCAGCGGCGCGACCACGAATTTCGGCACCGCCAGCCCCAACCCTGCGAACAGCATCAGACCGCGATCCAGCCACGAACCGGCGCGCAGTGCGGCCCACACGCCGACCGGAATGCCGCACAGCAGCGCCAGCAGCAGCGCCAGGCCGCCGTTGAGCAGCGAAACCGGCAGCGCCTGCGCGACCAATTGATTGACGGTGTAATCGGGATACTGGAACGACGGGCCGAGATCGCCGCGGGTCACGTCGCCCAGCCACGCGACGTACTGCGCCGGCAGCGGCCTATCCAGCCGATATTTTGCATCGAGTGCGGCCTGCACTTCCGGCGGCGCGGATTTCTCGGTATCGAATGGCCCGCCCGGCGCCGTGCGCAGCAGCACGAAGCACAGGGTGGCCAGCAGCCACAGCGCCAGCAGCGCTTCGAGCAGTCGCGATGCGAAGCGCTTCATCGATACCCGCCCGAGCGCGCGTTCCGGCTCAGACCTGCACGTCGAACAGGCGACCGATGATCGCCGCCGCCGCCATGGCCATGGCGCCCCAGAAGCCGACGCGCAGCGCTCCGCGGAGCTTCGACGCGCCGCCGGCCCACGCTGCCAGCGCACCGGAACCCAGCAGTGCAGCCAAGGTCACTGCGAATGTGACCGCTTCGATCCGCCCTGCCGGCGCGAAAACCACCGCAGCGATCGGCAGCAGTGCGCCGCACGTGAACGCGGCCGCGGACGCCATCGCCGCCTGCAGTGGACGCGCGCTGAGCGTATCGGTGATGCCCAGTTCGTCGCGTTTGTGCGCGCCCAAGGCATCGTGCGCCGTCAATTGCTGCGCGACCTGGACGGCCAGATCGGGCGTGAGGCCGCGCTTGATGTAGATATGAGTAAGCTCCTGCAGTTCGTGGTCGGGCTCTTCGGCCAGCTCGCGGGTTTCCTTGGCGATATCCGCGCGTTCGGTGTCGGCCTGCGACTGCACCGAGACGTATTCGCCCGCCGCCATCGACATCGCACCGGCGACGATGCCGGCCACGCCGCTGCCCAGCACAGCGCTGGTGGTGGCGCCGGTCGCGGCTACGCCCACCAGCAGGCCGGCGATGGAGATGATGCCGTCGTTGGCACCGAGCACGGCCGCACGCAGCCAGCCGACGCGAACGGTACGATGGGTTTCGACATGCCAGCGGCGCATCGCGTTCTCCTGTGACGGACGGCGTCTTCCGATCCGTGCTTATTGTGACAGGCGCAGCCAGCGCGAAGGATGACGATCCAGAGGGTTCGCCTCGAACCCACGCACCTGCGGCGACACCAGATGCTTCGACGTGTAGAAATACAGCGGAATTAAAACATGCGCGTGGAGCAGCCGGGTTTCCGCGGCGCGCAGCCACGCATTGCGCGCGGTCTCGCTGCGCGCGGCGTCCGCATTCGCGAACAGGTCCCGATAATGCGCATCGTCGTAGCCGGGCCAGTTCAGCGCGCCATCGGCGGCGGCGAACGCGCCAAGGAAGTTGCGCGCGTCGGCGACATCGCCGATCCAGCCGCCGCGGAATACCTCGGTGATCGCGCGCTGTCTGCGGTTCTGCACAAACACTTTCCATTCCTCGTTGCGCAGCCGCACGCTCACGCCCAACGTGTCGCGCCACATCGACGCCACCGCCAGCGACAGCCGCCGATGCGGCGTGGAGGTGTTGTAGCGCAGCTCGATCGTCAGCGGATTGCGCTCGGAATACCCGGCGGCGCGATACAGCGCCTTCGCCCGCGCCTCGCGCCGCGACTGGTCCCAGTCGGCCCAGTGGATCTTCGCGGCGTCGTAACCGGGAATGCCGGACGGGACGATACCGTAGGCCGCAGTTTCGCCGAAGCCGGTGACGTAGCGCGTGAGCTTGTCGCGATCCACCGCCAGCGACAGCGCCTCGCGCAGCTGCGGATCGTCCTTCAGCGGCGGCCGGGTGATGTTCATGCCCAGCCAGAACGCGCCAATGTACGGCGAGATTCGCAAACGTTCGCCGAAGCGTGCGCGCAGCTGCGGCAAAGGCTGCGGCGGCACGGTCTCGGTGATGTGCAAATCGCCTGCGGCGAAACGCTGCAGTTCGGCGGCGGCATCCTCGGTGACGTGGAAACGCACGCGCGGAATGCGCACGTCCATGGCGGAGTGGAAACGCGGGTTGCGTTCAACGGTCAGATTCGCCTGCGGCGTCCACGCGGCCAATCGATACGCGCCGTTACTCACCAACCGTCCCGGCCGCGTGTGGTGATTGCCATGCCGCGCAACCGCGGGCAGATACACCGGGAACGCAATCGGCAGGGTCAGCAGCGACGGCAGAAACACTTGCCGCGTGGTGCGGATGCGGATCGTTCGCGCGTCGGGTGCGTCGATGCCGAGCGTGGCCGGCGGCGATTTCCCCGATTGCACATCGGTCGCGTTGACCACGG
>JAYUIZ010000194.1:0-2817 GCA_043765595.1 Lysobacter sp.
CCGGAAACGATGCGCTGCATCCGGAGATTCCGATTTCGGCATCTGTACCCGCGGCGGCGAACGGCGTGGTTTCTGTCGGTGCTGTCAGCGTCCGGTCCACGGGCGTACAGATCGCGCGCTTTTCGAACACCGACTGTCAGCTGGTCGCGCCCGGTGTCGACATTGTGTCCGCCAAGTCGGGAGGAGGTCTTGTCGCCTTCAACGGCACCAGCATGGCCTGCCCACACGTTGCCGGCGTTGCCTCGCTCTGGCGGCACGCCCTGCTGGCGCAAGGATCGCCCGCGAACGCGACCAGTGTGCTTGCGAAACTTCTCGCGAGTGCGGACAAAAGCCGGATACTCAATTACAGACCTGTGCTTCACGGTAACGGGGTGGCCAAAGCGCCTTGATCGCGAGGTTCAAGGATGCGCGTCGAATCTTTCATGGACGCAAGCCTGGCGGTGACCCCGGAGTTATTGACGCAACATGGCAGCTGCTTTCGCGAGTTGCCCGATCCGCCCCCAATCCTTCGCCGCCAGCGCATCTCCCGGCACCATCCAGGATCCGCCCACGGTGATGACATCCGGCAGGGCCGTAGGGTGGGCTTCCAGCCCACCGCAATGAAGCTTGAACCCCTGTAACAATGATCATCGCAACGCATTTTGCGACGATCATTATTACAGGGACGGGTACATCGCAATGGTGGGCAAAATGCCCACCCTATGCGAATGATCGGGGTTTTCTGACGGCGGTGTCCGATGTGGGCTGATGGGGCGGGGTCGTGATTGCGGCGATGCTGTGGCCATGTCGAACTATCGTCGAACCTGGGTGCCGGGCGGCACCTATTTCTTCACCGTCGCTATCGCAGAGCGTTTGAAATCCTTGCTGGTGGATCGCATTGATGATCTGCGCGATGCTTTCCGTGTGGCGCATGGGGCGCGGCCGTTCACGATCGATGCGATCGTGATTTTGCCGGATCATCTGCATTGTCTTTTGACTCTGCCGGAGGGCGATGTTGATTATCCGGTACGTTGGACGCACATCAAGACCGCATCTCGCATGGCTTCGATCCGCCAATTATGCTGAGCCATGCATCAGGTCATCGTCCTGTCGATATTGCCGGTGTTGTGGTGCTAAAACACAATCGTAGACCCAAAGGGCGGCGCACAGGATGTGCGCCGTTTTTCGACGCGGCATGGATGCTGCATCGAAAAATCCAAGGCATGTCTCCGACGGCAGTTTTGCCTTGGCACTGAGAGTTTTCCTTGGTTACTTTCTTTGCGACAAAGAAAGTGACCCGCGCGCAGCGCGGAAGCTCTGCAGTTGCTGTTGTTTTCGATGGGATCGCTACTCTGTGCACAATCCGGAAAAGCAGATCCCTCGCTACGCTCGGGATGACAATGGAATTGTCGGGACAAAGGCCGTAAGGCGCAACGAGTAGCGCGGAACCTGCGAAGCAGGTTCCGCCGAATGTCGAAATATCGGATACGCAATGATGGCGGAATCGCCTGCGGCGGTTCCGCCCTAGAAGGGAATATCTTGTTTCGGATCGTGCCACTAGAAGCGCCGATGACGCTGTTATGGGCGTCACAAGCCTTGAGACCCCAACGCCAACCCAATTGCCGCCCACCTCTCCCGCCGTTATCGTCTGCAATCAGCCTATCGCCGAGACCCTTGCCGATGTCTTCATCCCCCAGTCCTGTATCCGTCGCTTTGGATGACCTGCTCTTTGCGCTCGATTGGGTATCCGATCTTTCGACCGTCGATAACATGGCATTCGTTTGCCGGGCGAGCGGGCGGGTTTTCATGACGTCGGAGGAGGACTTCGGCTTGGAGCTTGAACCGGATTTGCCACTTGATCTCGATGATGAGGCGAAATACGCGATCGTGCCGACGCGGCAGGATCTGCGTCTGGGCAAGCGGCTTGCGGTGCGTTTCGTCCAGGCGTCGCTGCCGGCGCGGTTGGAGGAGACCTATACGATGTTCGCGGCGCGTGGTGCCTATGCGCGGTTCAAGGACATGCTGGAAAGCGAGCAGGCGTTGGATGCGTGGTATGCGTTCGAGGCCGAGGCGGTCGAGCGTGGCTTGCGCGAGTGGGCGCAGTCGGAAGGGCTTGTGGTCGCGGCGAGTGATGTGAAGCGGTGAAACGCAGCCATCGACTGCATTGAGTAGGCTGGGCTGAAAAGCCCAGCTCGATATTCAACGCAGGCGCTGGGCTTTGCAGCCCAGCCTACTTGCTGTGATATCAGCTGCGCAGTGCGGCGGCGGCTTGAGCAAGTTCACTGATCGTCTGCCAGTCCTTCTCTTTCAAGGCATCTCCCGGCACCATCCATGATCCGCCGACCGTCAGCACGTTCGGTAGAGCCAGATACGAAGGGGCTTTCGCAGCATCAATGCCACCCGTCGGACAAAATTTCACCTGCGAAAACGGGCCGGCGAAGCCTTTGAGCGCGGCGATACCGCCACTCGATTCCGCGGGAAAAAACTTGAACCGCTTGTACCCATGTTCAAGCCCGCGCATCAGTTCGCTGGCGGTGGCGATGCCGGGCAATAGCGGGATGTCGGCGTTGCGTGCCGCAGCGTATAACGCATCGGTACCACCGGGGGAGATCGCGAATGCGGCGCCTGCGTTCTGTACAGCGGCGAGGTCTTCGGCGGTGAGGACGGTGCCGGCGCCGACGATGGCGCCGGGGACGGTGCGCATGCGGCGGATCACGTCGAGCGCGACCGGTGTGCGCAGAGTGATTTCAAGCACCGGCAGTCCGGCGGCGACGAGGGTTTCCGCTAGCGGAATGGCGTCGTCGACGTCGGCGATGGCGAGGACCGGGACCACCGGCG
>JAYUIZ010000195.1:0-8170 GCA_043765595.1 Lysobacter sp.
GTACCGAACTGGACCTCAGCCCTGAGACCTCGCGCTGGACCGGCAAAACCCCCGGCGCGCTATTCAAGCGCGGCGATATCGCCCGGGTGCGCAAGATCGTGCCGGAAACCAAGCCCGACCCCAAGGCCGACAACCCCGCCGCCACGGCCACGGCCACGGCGGCGCCCCCGGCCCCAACCGGCCCGGTCACCTGGCGCGTCGAACAGATTCCGCGCGCTGAATCCGCACTGGTCTCGCTGGATGCCGACACCGGCGCCCTGCGCGCCCTGGTCGGCGGCTACAGTTTCGCCGGCAACAAGTTCAACAACGCCATCCAGGCCCGCCGCCAGCCGGGTTCGTCGTTCAAACCCTTCATCTATGCCGCCGCCTTTGAACGCGGCTACAACCCGGCCTCGATCGTGTTGGACGCGCCGGTGGTGTTCCGCATGCGTGGCAGCAAGGTCTGGCGCCCCCAGAACGACGGCGGCGGGTTCGCCGGCCCGGTCCGCGTGCGCGAAGCCCTGGTCAGGTCGCGCAATCTGGTGTCGGTGCGCATGCTCGACGCGATCGGCGTGGAATACGCGCGCAAATACATCTCGCAGTTCGGTTTCGAGGAAAAGGAACTGCCGCCGAACCTGTCCATTGCCCTGGGCACACCCTCGCTCACCCCGCTGTCCGTCGCACGCGGTTATGCCGCCTTCGCCAACGGCGGGTTCCGCATCACCCCGTGGTTCATCGATGAAGTGAAGGATCGCGACGGCAAGCTGATCTACAAGGAAAAGCCCGCCATCGCCTGCCGCAGCTGCGGTCAGGGCATCGCCGGGCAGCCGGCCGTGCCTGCGAGCAGCGTGGTCGACGGCTTCGACCTCGGTCCGGCCGGCGGCGCCAAGCCCGCCGCCCTAGCAAACTCGGATTTGAAAGCCGTCGATCCAAAAGCCGCGGACGCAAAAAGCGCCGCAAAGCCCGCAGCGCCGCCCGCAACCCTGCCCGCCGACGCCGTACTGGCGCCGCGCGCCATCGACGAGCGCATCGCGTACCAGATCACCTCGATGATGCGCGACGTGGTGCTGCGCGGTACCGCCACCGACGCCAAGCGCCTGGGCCGCGAGGATGTGGGCGGCAAGACCGGCTCCACCAACAACCACCGCGACGCCTGGTTCTCCGGTACTGGCGGCAACCTCATCACCACCGTCTGGGTGGGCAAGAGCGACAACACTTCGCTGGGCTATCGCGAATACGGCGGCAAGGCTGCGCTGCCGATCTGGATCGACTACATGAAGGTCGCGCTGACCGACGTGCCGATCGCGGCCAACGATCCGCCCAACGGCATGGTCAAGGTCTCGGTCTCCGCCAGCGGCCAACTGCTGCCGACCACCGGCAGCGGCGGCATCACCGAATACGTGAAGGTCGAAGACCTGGAGAAGATGGAAACCTACGTCGATTACGGCAGCGACGACGCGCTGCCAAGCGAAGAATCGTTCGATATTTTCTGATGTTGTTCACCTCTCCCTTCCTCCGGGAGAGAGCTAGGGGAGAGGGTACGCAGGAACGCGACCATCGTCGGCGCACGAACCCTCACCCGCTGCGCTTCGCGCAGCGACCTCTCCCGACGGGAGACGTACGCAATTTGCGGCGATCTGTGCCTGTCGCATCCACATGCCGCGACACTTCCGCTACAGTCATTCCCTGGCCCCGCCGGGACGCTGCCCATGCATCACGCACACCAGCACGCCGAGACCAAAACCCGCGAACGACGCGCGCGCATCGCGCATGAAGCCGCACGGCTCATGGCCCAGACCGGACTGCGCGACTTTCATCAAGCGAAACTCAAAGCCGCGCAACGCCTCGGGATCCACGACGATGCTTCGCTGCCGCGCAACCGCGAGATCGAAGCGGCGCTGCGCGAATACCAGCGCCTGTTCCAGGGGGAATTCAACGGCGATGCCCAGTTGAACGCTCTGCGCCAACGACGCGATGCTGCGCTGCGCGCACTGGAATTCTTCGCCCCGTTCGACGCCCGCCTCGTCGGCCCGGTGCTGGACGGCACCACCGACGCCAATGCGCCGGTTCACTTGCATCTCTACACCGACGACGCCGAAGCCGTGCCGCGTTTCCTCGACGACCACCGCATCCCCGCCGAAAGCAGCGGCCGCCGCCTGCGCCTGGACCGCGAACGCGCGCTCAACTGCCCGGTGTGGCTGTTCTGTGCCGAAGACCTGAGCTTCGACCTCACCGTGCTGCCGCACGATGCGCTGCGTCAGGCACCGCTGTCGAACGTCGATGAGAAGCCGATGCGGAGGGCGTCGATGGCGCAGCTGCGGGCGCTGCTGGTGGAAGAGGATGTGGCGGGGTACGACAAGCACGCCAGCGTTTGATCCCCGTGCATCGGGCTGCGCTCTGGAACCTCCTTCAAAGTGCGCCGCAGCGCTTTGACAACAAAATGTTTCACCCTTACCCTGCAGATCAGCGCAATTCATTTTGAAGGATCAGATGCAGCGCCATGCCTCCCCCGCCTTTTCTTTCGCGCTGGCCCTGGCCGCGACATGCACGTTGTCGTTATCCGCCTGCCAGAATCCAGAAAACCCGCAAACGAACAAGCCCATCATTGCCATCAAGGAACGTCCGGACCCGCAGCAGCCGTATCAGATCGTGATGACGATTGAGAACGCACCGGGGCCGTTCGCCATGATCGAGGGGTCCGCGCAATACGATGTGGTCAATCACAACGAATGCGGTTACATCGACCCAGGCACCGAAACCATTTTCCGTATCAACACCCATCCGCCGATCGAGTGGAAGCCGATCAGCGAAGGCCAGTACGAGGCCACCGTCTACGCCGATCTGATGCTGGATGAGGATTACTACGGGCGGGGCGTGTGTCGCTGGAAGCTCACCGCTGCAAGCGCGATGATGAGAGCGACTGGCGCAGACACGGAGACGCGTTTTCTGCCGGGCATTTCAGCTGAAGAAATCATTGGTGGAACGCCGCTGATTTTGCATTTCGCTAATATGCGATATCCACGAAGTGGAATGGATGATTTTGCGGATTTCGGAGAAGCAGAACCTGGCAAATATAAACCGGCAATACGCGATCAACTCTTTACCATCACCATGACGCCAAAGGATGCGCAGCCGTGAGTCCGGGCCGTCAGAAACCGACCCGATCACCCGCCCGATGCGAGGAAACGCCATGACCACGTCTGCTTGGCACGTCACAACGCTCGCACTGCTGTTGTCTGCCTGCCAGAACCCAGGAACCCCACCCATGACCAAGCCCATTATCGATATCAAGGAACGTCCGGACCCGCAGCAGGCGTATCGCATCGTGATGAGGATCGAGAACGCGCCGGGGCCGTTCGCCATGATCGAGGGGTCCGCGCAGTACGATGTGGTCAATCACAACGAATGCGGTTACATCGATCCAGGTACGGAAACCATTTCCCGGATCAACACCCATCCGCCGATCGAGTGGAAGCCCATCGGCGAAGGCCAGTACGAGGCCACTGTCTACGCCGATCTGATGCTGGATGAGGATTACTACGGGCGGGGCTTATGCCGCTGGAAGTTGACCGCTGCCAGCGCGATGATGAGAGCGACTGGCGCAGACACGGAGACGCGTTTTCTGCCGGGCATTTCAGCTGAAGAAATCATCGGTGGAACGCCCCTGACCTTATATTTTTGGAAAGGTGGGTATCCGAGGGAGTCCATGGATGACTATGCGGACTTCGGCTATCCAAATGTCAATAAATTCAAGCCTGAACTAAGAGACGAATTGTTTACCATCACCATGACGCCAAAGGATGCGCAGCCGTGAGTCTGTGCCGTCAGAAGCCGACCCGATCATCCATCCGATGCGAGGAAACGCCATGATCACTTCCACTTGGCACGTCACAACGCTCGCACTGCTGTTATCTGCCTGCCAGAACCCAGGAACCCCACCCATGACCAAGCCCATTATCGATATCAAGGAACGTCCGGACCCGCAGCAGCCGTATCAGATCGTGATGACGATTGAGAACGCACCGGGGCCGTTCGCCATGATCGAAGGGTCCGCGCAGTACGATGTGGTCAATCACAACGAATGCGGTTACATCGATCCAGGTACGGAAACCATTTCGCGGATCAACACCCATCCGCCGATCGAGTGGAAGCCGATCGGCGAAGGCCAGTACGAGGCCACCGTCTACGCCGATCTGATGCTGAATGAGGATTACTACGGGCGGGGCATGTGTCGCTGGGCACTCACCGAAGCGCGCGCACGGCTGAAGGCAACAGGTGCACAAGCAGAAACGCGTTTTGTGCCCGGGATTTCAGCCGAAGAGATCATCGGCGGAACGCCCCTGATTTTGCATTTCGCAAACATGCGATATCCACGAAGCGGAATGGAAGATTTTGTGGATTTTGGACATCAGGATGCAAATAAATTCAAGCCTGAACTCAGAGACGAACTGTTTACCATCACCATGATGCCCAAGGATGCGCAGCCATGAGTCTGAGCCATCAGCAGTATGCGGATCTGGCGAGCGACGCCTACAAAGACTACGCGCTCGGTGTCCGCAAACCGGGTGAAGAAGAGAAAGTTTCGATTAACGGTACTGCCTACAAGATTCTTGAGCACTACAGCAACCCTCACAACGGTTATCAGGGCACGATTTATCAGCGAGTGGACACCGGCGACATGGTGGTCGCGCACCGCGGCACCGAAGTGACCAGCGGTATGAAACCGATTGTGCAGGACGCGCTGTACACCGATGGCAGCATGGCACTGAGCCGAGTCAATCCTCAGGCCGAGGATGCGATCAATCTGACACGCCGTGCAGAGGAACGGGCTATGGAAATCGCAAAAACGGATGGTTACACCCCCCAACTCACCGTCACCGGCCATTCCCTCGGCGGCACGCATGCGCAGATCACCGCGCATCATTTCGGGCTGAAAGGCGAGACCTTCAATGCTTACGGTGCCGCCAGCCTGGGCTTGCGCATCCCAGAAGGCGGCAACACCGTGCTGAACCATGTCATGGCCGGCGATACCGTGAGCGCGGCTTCGCCGCATTTCGGCCAAGTGCGCGTGTATGCCGCGCCGAACGAAATCCAGTCGATGATCCTGAGCGGGTACGCCAACAATCGCAGTGCAATCCTGGACGCGCGTTCTCCGCTGCTCGCGGTCGGCTTGAACGCCGGTTCGCATTCGATGCACACATTCACCGGCGAGGATGGCAATGGCCGTCCGGACCGCTCGATCCTGGCCGACCCGAACGCGCGCCAGCTCGCACAGAAGTTCGACCCGATGATCGACAAATTCCGCAGCAATGTGGGCCTGATCCGCGCCGGCATCACGCTGGGCGCGGGCGGACCGCCCGGCGTCATCGGCGAAGCGATTGATCATATCCGTGGCCCGTTGAAATCCGGAGAGCCCGCGGAGCGCGAGCGCAACGAGCGCACATCGCACGTGACTCCCAGGCCTGAGAAAGCCCCTCTGTGGCCGCAGCCTTACGATTCGCACTTGTTCGGCCCAGGCGGGCTGCCTGAGCTGCCTTCCTATGTGCCTAAACCTCCAGCGGACGGCCCTCAACCTCCGCTTCGGCCGCAAGCTGCTCTGGACGAACCGCTACCCGCAGGCGTCGCGTCCAGGCCCGACCCCCAACTCGCCATTGAGCGTTTGTCGCCCAAAGACCGCGACATCTACGATCAAGGGCTGGCGCTGGCGCAACGGCTGGGACTGCCGCCGGACAAAGCGCAGAATTTCGGCATGGCTCTGGCTGCGGATGTCGGCGAAAACCGCTCAATCCAGCGGGTCGACCGTTTGATCGCAGTACAGGGGCGCGGCGAAGACGGCGGCGACAGGGTGTTCGCCTCGTACCATCCGCACGGCGACAAGGAACCGATCTTCAACACCAGCCTGGATGTGAACCGCGCCGCCGAAGTGCCGATTGCGCAGAGTCTCGACCGCATCGAACAGTCGCGACAACAGCAACTTGCGCAGACGCAGAATCAGAATATCGACAACCCGCCAAACGGGCCGAAGATGGTTTGACGGTTTTTTCCCAGCTTGCTGCCCGAACTGCGCCTGCAGAACAGGCTTCCGCGCACCACCCCATACTGCCTCACGGTTATGATCCACTCCGAATTTTCTGCGGCTTCAACACATGCGCTATCAAGGACGAATCCACAGCTGGAATGACGACAAGGGCTTCGGCTTCGTGACGCCGAACGGCGGCGGCGACAAGGCCTTCGTGCATATCAAGGCGTTCGCGAGGGCGACGCGACGCCCGGTCGACGGCGACCCCATCACCTACACCATCGCCCGCGACAAGCAGGGCCGGCTTCAGGCGAACGCGGTCCGCTACGTTGGCGAAAAGAAACCTGCGGATGATCGCGCGACGCCCGGCTGGTTCGGGCCGGCATTCGCGCTGCTGTACGTCGCGGCGCTCGTCGGCGCGGCGCTGCTGGGACATCTGGCGACGACCGTACTTGCGGCCTACGCCATTGTGAGCAGCGTTACGTTCATCGCCTACGGCCTCGACAAATCCGCGGCGAATACCGGGCGGCAGCGCACACCGGAAACGACGCTACATGTTCTCGGGCTGATCGGCGGTTGGCCGGGTGCGCTTCTCGCGCAGCGGGTGTTCCGCCACAAGTCGCGCAAGCTTGCATTCCAGCGCACGTTCCGGGTCACGGTTTTGATGAATATCGCGTTGCTGATGTTGCTCACCAGCGATACAGGCAATGCTTGGGTGCGCGGGATGCTGGCGGCTTATTATTGACCTAGCCGAATATGTTTGAACTCGATGACGCTGCTCACGTAGAAGGGGCTTCAGCCCCGAGCAGTTTGTTCATAGGGGGTCATGTAAAAGATCGGGCCTGAAGGCCCTCCTACGAACGCGTGCGGCGTTCAAACGTCTCTTGGCGCGTAGGGTGGGGTGAGCGCAGCGAAACCCCACCTTGAGCGAAGCATCGATGATTGAATTCCCGCGTGCTTGCCGTTGGCAAGCGATTTCGCTTTGTTGTGGCCACCACTGCGACGCCCGAATGTTGGGGTTTCGCTGCGCTCACCCCTCCATACGACGCTTAATTGCGGGTTACGAGGCAAATCTATCCGTCGCGCGTACCAGCGCGTCGACGTTTTCCGGCTCGAACGCGGAGTGGCCGGAGGCCGGGCTGATGTGCAGGTCGGCTTTCGGCCAGGCCTTGCGCAGGTCCCAGGCGTTCTGGATCGGGCAGACCACGTCGTAACGGCCGTGGACGATCGCGCCGGGGATATGGGCGATCTTGTGGGCGTCGCGCAGCAACTGGTCTTCCACTTCAAAGAAGCCGCCGTTGACGAAATAGTGGTTGATAGATGCCTTGGGCCGATCGGGGTTTACGAATGACACCGGAGACTTTTTTAAGCGGGGCGGACAAGGAAGGGACGAGAACCCAGAGCCAAGGCAGTTCGTGGGTAGAGAGTTTGTGTTTGTTGGATTTTGCTTTGCGGGTAATGTCTTCGCGTAGCCAGAGTAGTTTGAGTAAGCAGGTGGACAGTTCATCAACGGTGGGTGAGCCGCTGTAGACCTCTAGAATGCTCGGTGTTGAAATCACCTGTTTCAGAATGCCTTTTTCCTTGGGTTGGATGTCATCAGTTGGGAGAAAGAGAAGGTCGATGTATTTTGATTCACCGGGGACTTCAAACGATCGCTTTACTTTTCCAAAGGGAGACAAAAGTTCTGATAGAAATTCTTTCGAGAAGGCAACGATCGTTCTCTGGCCCGTGGATGTAGAGTGAAATCATTTGTATTGGTTTAAGCGATCGCATCTCTAAAACGACGAATGAATGATTCGATTATCGACCTTTGGCAAGGTCGGCATAAATGATAATTTCAATACCGAGGATGATTAAGAGAATGAGTTCGATGATGGCAAGGATATTGGCGGCGAGGGCGGGTTGGGGGACGACGAGCCAGAAGGTAATGAGAGCGGCGATACCGGAGAAGACAAAGGTGAGTTCGTCGATAATCAGTTGTTCGATTTTGCGGCGTTTGCGGCGATCGTCGTCGCGGTGGGCGATTTCCCAGCCGAAGAGGGAGTTGAGATCGCTGTAGCCTGTTTTGTCTTTAACTTTTTCGACGAGGATGAGACGGATATAACGACCGATCGCGCTGATTTTTTCATCGTTGACGAGGTAGGTCCAGCCGAGGATGATGCAGACCCAGGG
>JAYUIZ010000196.1:0-2815 GCA_043765595.1 Lysobacter sp.
CGGCCAGTTGTGATCCACATTCAGCGAATGATGCGTGCGTATGCGTATGGATATTGCTGCTTTCATGAACGATGGACTATCCGCCTGCATACGCGCGGCGCGCTCGCCGGCACATACGCCGCCGTGCGGAAATCGATTCGCCAGCGTCAAGCGCGCCGATGGTTCAAGCCTTGTCCAATGCACGGCGGTATTGCTGGAACAACTGCAGCAGCCACGGCTTCTGCGCAAGCACCAGACTCATGCCGATGCGTTCCTTCGCAGGCAACGTCGCGTCGCGAACCAGCAGTGCGTCGAATTCGCGCACCACTTCCTCCAGACGCTGGCGCATCTGGCGCACGCCTTCGACGCTGAGGCTACCGCTGAGCAGGAACAGGCCGTCCTGCTCGCCATCGAAAGGGTCGGCGAAATAATCGGCAAGCAGCTGCTCGCGAAAATAACGCTCCATCGGCCCGCTGCGGCGCCAGCGGAAGTTCCGCGCGGTGAGCGTGCGTGCGCGATTGCCGGGCATCAGTTCGATGATGCCCAGACGATCGAGCTTGACCAGCAGCGATGTCCACTGCGGATCGGTAAACGAGAACTGCGCCAGCACGTCCTGCTGGCGCCAACGGTTGAGGCTGAGGAACAGCGCCAACAGCAGCGCCGGTTCGGACACCAGCGCCTTCTCCTGCGCTTCGCTCAACTCGGCCATGCTCTCGCGCCCGCGCATCGATTCGGCCGCAAGTTCGGACAGACCGACATCGAGGACATCGCAGATCTGCTCCAGGCGCTGCAGGCTCATCGCACGCAGCGAGAACATTCGCTTCACCGCAGCTTCGCTCATCTTCAGCCGCGCGGCGAGCTCACGATAGGTCAATCCCTGCCCGCGCAGCAGGCGCTTGAGGGCATCGATCAATTCGACGGAAACGGCCATGGTCTAGTTTTTCGATACTGGTCAGACCCGTTATCTACACTCGGCCGATGACGATTGCAACGCCTGCCGTCCGCGATGTCTCTTCGACGCACCGACGAACCGAGTACGCGCCATGCCAGAGCACACCATGCCGCAGACTGCGCCGAGCCGTCCGATGTTCCGACTCGCCGCCTGCGTGGTGGCGCTGGGCTGCCTGCTGACGCCGCCCGCCGATGCGCAATCCGAGGCATCGCTGCGGCAATCCGAAGCCAGTCTGATGGCCTCGGTGGAAGTTCCGGTCGCCATCGTGAGCGCCTTGGCGCAGGGCGGAAAACTTGTGGTGAGCGGCGTCGCGGCCAGCGGCGCTGCAGTGGCGGTGACCGTCTCTGTGGTGGGGCTGGGCGCCTCGTTCGTGGTCTATCTCAGCGTGGAAGCGGTGAAGTCGCTGGCGCTCGCCAACGGCCAGGCGCTGGAAGCGGTGGCGGTCAGCGGAGGCTGGCTGTTAATGACTGCGAGCGAGGCGCTGTGTTTCATCGCCGACGAAACAGCGCGCGTATACGTGCATTCGCGGCGGCTGTCGTTTTGAGGCGCATGACCCGGCCTGATGCATCGTGCGCAGCATCTCCGCACTGCGCACGCAGACGCAGCGCGCGGATCGCGGGCGGACTGATCGCCCTGATGCTGGCCGCGCTGGGTGCGCTGTTGTTGGGCATGCCGCGTCCTGCACATGCGGGCACCGACTGCACGCTGCAGACGATGGCGCCGACGGGCATCGCCGATGCAGCGGCTACGGCGCTGACCGTCGCTGCAGCGCTAGACGAAACGAACGCGCCAGTGGCGCTGGTGTCGCGGGTCGGCACAGATTTGTCGAAGCATGGCCTGCGCTACAGCCACGCCGGTTTCGCCGTTCGTGATCATCGCGACGGACGCTGGACGGTGGTGCATCTGCTCAACGACTGCAACAGCGACGGCTCGGGTTTGTATGCACAGGGGCTGGTGAATTTTTTCGCCGACGATCTGGTGAACCAGGACGCGCGCATCACCTGGCTGGAACCCGACATCGCCGAACGACTCGCCGTGCGCTTGCTCGCATTGGCGGGCGATCCGCTGTACACGCCGCGCTACAACCTGATTGCGCGTCCAGACAGCAAGTTCTATCAGAATTCCACGTCGTGGGTGCTCGAACATATCGCCGCAGGGATCCCGCCCAGAACGATCATCCGCACGCGCGCAGCGGCGTACCAGCAAGCGCTCGCAAACGGCTTCGAGCCCGGCCGTATCCGGATTCCATACACAAAACGGATCGTCGGCGGTCTGTTCGCTGGGAACCTCGTCTTCACCGATCACCCGATCGCCACCCGCCTGAGCGGCGATTATCCGCTGGTGACCGTGCGATCAATCCTGGAATGGCTGCAGCGCAGCGGCATCGCCGTGCAGGAACGCGAATGGCGACACGGCCGTGCGATGACGCCGCCCGGCCCGGGATGATGTTACAAGTCGACCCGAGGCCGCACGTCAGCAACGCATCAACCGATGATGAAACCTGTGAGGTCGCGCTCAGGCTTCACCGCTTCGCGATGCACCGCATCCACGCGCGCCGACGGCGGACCGTGCCGTAGCCACTCCGCGAGACGTTCGATGGCTTCGACATCACCGACGGCCAACACCTCGACGCGGCCATCAGCAAGATTCTGCGCATGGCCGCGTATGCCAAGCGCAAGCGCCTGCGCACGGGCATGCGCGCGGAACGCGACGCCCTGGACACGACCGCTGACGAAGAAGCTTACCGCCACTCGATCGGCCGGCATGCTTATCGATCCAGCGCGACCGGGGCGTCGATAATCGCGGCGAGATCCGCCCCAGTCACCGGGCCGATGAATTCCTTTGCGATCTTGCCGTCGGGCGCGATGATGTAGGTCATCGGCA
>JAYUIZ010000197.1:0-8154 GCA_043765595.1 Lysobacter sp.
CACGCGCAGCGCGCCGCCGTGATGGCGCAGCAGACGATCGATCACCCCGCCGTCGATGCGGTCGGCCATCGCGGCGCCGTAGCGGCTGCACGCGCGCCATCCCGGCACGTGTTCCGGCATCTCGCCGAGCTTCAGCGTGACCAGCAGCCGGCCGCGGACGGTGTTCGGGATATTACTCATCGCGTGCTCCACTGGCCCAGCTGGCCTTCGCTGAGCTGCACATGGGCGATGTTGCCGTCGCCGAAATCCACTTCGGCTTCACAGCCCAGCTGCGACGCCATCGGCGCCAGCACGATGCATCCGTCCTCGGCGCCGACCACGTCCACGCTTTGGCCCGCGACGCGCACCCGCGGCAGACGGCCCGCACGCAGACCGGGCGCAGTGAGATGCAGGCGGCCACCGGATCCTGCTTCATTGACGCCGGCCGTGCCGGTACTGCTTTCGACCCGCGTTACCCGCGGCGCGGCGGCGCGCATCAGCGCCTGCTGCAGCCGATTTACCGGCATCCGCGACAGACGCGCGATCACGTCGGTGCCGGCCTTTTCCTTCAATTCGTTGAGCTGCTGCACGGTGCGCACGCCGATACGTTCCAGCTGGCGCTGTTCGACTTCGGAAATCTGGTCGCCCAGCGCTTCGCGCAGCGAGAATTTCGGATCTTCGGTGCTGTAGTCGACCGCGTTCTCCTCGATCATCGGCTTGGTGATGGTGGTCAGCTGCAGCTTGATGGTGCTGGCTTCGGTTTCGCCGGGACCGGCCGGGCGCAGATAGATGTCGTCGTCGAGAATCTGCACGAACGCGCGCAGATCCAGCGAGATCTCCTTCACCGCGAAGGTCAGCGGCAGTTTGCCGAGGCGGGCCTTGATCGCCATGCCGGCCTGGGCCTTGTCGAGCTGTTCGGTCAAGGCCTGGATGAACAGGTCGAACGGGACGCCCGCGTCCTGCAACAGCGGCGGCAGCTGCGCGCTCATGCGTCCGCTCCTGCATCGCCGCCGCTGGTCCACGCCAGGGTCAGCCGCGATGGCGTGGAGATCCACGCGTTGACTTCGCTTGTGCGGGTGAAATCGGCCAGCAGCACGCAGCCGCCGTCGCGGAACACCGGCTGCACGTCGATCGGCAGGGTCATCTCGACCTGCGACAGACGCATGCCGTCGCGCGATTCGATTGCCAGCAGGCCATCGTGCAGCTCATCGAGCAGTTGCGAGAGTTCGCGCAGCATCACGGCTTGCCTTCAGCGGGCGCGGGAGCCGCCGCCGGTGCCGCTGCGGGCGGCGCGGAGGCGCGCCCGGTCATCGAATGCTGCTGCACCAGCGCCATCTTGGCTGCGTCGGCCATTCGGTCGAGCGGCAGGGTTTCGCTGACGAAATTGAGTTTGACCTCGCCGAACAGATCGGCGCGCACGGTGGATTCGTTCTGCGCGTTGACCGCCAGCGTCGAGACCATGGTGGTGCTGCCGCCCTGGCTGATCGCACCGCGTTCGCCCCAGTTGTTGGCGCCCTGCGGATCGCTGCTGGTCGCGTACTGCACCGCCGCGCTGTCGCGCGCCGCTGCGCGGAACATCACCTTGGCGCTGATGCTGCCGTCGCGCACCGCGACGCGGTTCAGGCCCAGCAGCACCATCGTCGCCAACAGCTGCTGGCGTTCGGCGCCGACTTTGTTGCGAACCTGCGGCAGGATCTGCTGTTCCAGCAACTCGGTGGTCAATTCCTGACCATCGACGCCGTAATCGACCAGCCAGATCGGGCTGAGTTCTTCGGCGCGCGGCGCGAGCTGCGGTTCGCTCTCGCCGGCTTCGGGCAGTTTGAGCACGACATCGCCGGGATAGCGTGATACCAGCCAGTCGCGCGCCTGATTGAAGGTGACGTTTTCTTCGGTGAACTGGTCGACCGACTTCGCCACCGCCGACACCAGGCCGGAATAGCTTTCCATCTGCCGGATCGAGGCATCGACGATCGCGTCGAAGGTGCCGTGCACGAGCTGCGATACGAATCCGGGGAAGTCGATTTCGTTGACCATCGCACCGGCGCGGCGGGCGATGGTCTCGGTGGCCGGCGGTTTGCTGGAGGCAACCGGCGCCGATGCGCCCGGCTGTGCATCCGCCTGCGCACGCGCGATCGTCGTCCCGTTCCGGGACGGAAAGATCCTGCCGCTATTGCGCGTGGTGTCGGACACGGTGCGCTCCTCAGGCCGCCGGGCTCAACAACACGTCGGGCTTCTCGACGCCAGGCTTTTCGACGTCGGCATCGCGCCAGCCGTTCTCGCGTTCGTAACGGCCGTCGCCACGCAGCGTCAGTTCGATGACCGCATCCGGGTTGCGCTGCGACAGGCCGCGGAAGCGGTAGTCGATCCGCACCCGCAGGCGCGCCACGCCATCGGCGTCGGCGCAGTCTTCGATCTTCGCAATCGCCTCAACGCCATACGCCAGGTTCGCGGGCATGCCGGCGGCGATGCGGACATCGCCCAGGCTGCCGTTCGCGGCGCGGAATTCGATCTTCAGCGGCAGCGGCGTGGGCGCGCTTTCGATCGCGGGCCAGTCGTTGATATCGATACGGACATCGGTAGGCGCGGCCGAACTCACGGTGGGCGACAGCGTCGACGGCGGCTTCAGGCCTTCAAGCTGATCGAGCGCCCAGCGGCTGCCGCCGGCTTCGCCGATCACCCGGCTCATGCGCACGCCGAGCACGCGGCTGGGTTCGATCGGTTCGCGACGGTCGCCCATTGCGTCGAGATTGAGAACCCGCACCGACGGCGGCGGCGAGGCAAAGCGCACGCCGTTGCCATGCGTCGATGGCGACTGCGCGTTCGCGGCGGTCGCGGCGGTCGCGGCGGTCGCGGGCAGATGCAGGATGCGCCAGTTGCCGTAATCGGGCTGGGCGATATCGCCGAAGTCGGCGGCGAAGTCGGCGAACGGCAGCCAGTCTTCGTAGCCATTGTTTGCAGGATGGAATTCGATCGGATCGTTGTCGAACGCGATCCGCGTATCCCATGGGTTGAGGATCTTGACCTTGCTGGCCTTCGGATCGTCGAGCTTGCCCTTGATGCCGGCCACCACCACAGCATGCGGCGCACCCACGATCACCACCCACAGCGGGCCATAAGTGTTGAGCCATTCCGCCCACTGTTTCGGCGAATGGTAGATGCTGGCATTGGACGGCTGATCGATGACCACAAAGCCGTAGCGATCGCGCACCGCGTTGAGCAGATCCCAGCCGTAGGAACTGGCGAGACTGCCGCCGACCTCGTTGACGATGGATTCGGGCGTGCGCGACTGCTGCCGGCGGTGCGCCAGCAGCATCGCCATCGACGCCGCCCAGCAGACGTCCTTGTTCGGCTGCGGAATCAGATGCACCGGATGATCGGACGGGCCGTCGTTGCCTGGCGCGCGACTGGTCATATCGCCCGCCGCGCCCAGCGACAGGCTGGCGACGCGGCCTTCGATCCAGTCGATCTTGTTCTGCATCAGCCGGCAGCCGCGGTTGAGGTCGTCGGTGTCCGCGCCGGTGTGCACGCCGACCACGTATGCATGCGGTTGGCCGCTCTGTTGGCTGATGTAGTAGACCGGCGAGCCGCTGGCGCGCTTGAGGGTGAGGATCGGATAGCTGAAGGTGCTGTCGTCGTCGGCCAGCGCGGCGATGTAGCCGGCGTGCAGATGCTGCTTGAAGCCGTCGATCGCCGCGGTGAGCTCCGGCACTTTCTCGGAACGCGAGGAATATCCGCACACCACCACGCCTTCCGGGCGCGACTGGTTGAGTTCTTCCAGGCTGTCGAACCACTGGCCGTTGGGCGCGTCGATCGGTACGTTGTCGATCACCGCCAGATCGGTCGCGTTATTGCTGCCGGCGTAGCTGGCCGGAATGCGCCACGAGGACGATGCGACCGTAGTACGGCCGAAGGGTTCGGTGGACGCGCCGCCGTTGCCGTTCTTGCCGGGAATGATGGCGACGCTGGCCATGCCGTGCAGGTTGTGGGCGCAGGTGAGGATGCGATTGCGACCGATGTAGAAGCCGGTGCCGCGCGCGATGCCGCCGCTGCCATCGTCCATCTCGAGCAGGCAGATCGCCGAGTGCGGGAAGATCCTGGTGTTGGGCACACCTGCGAACCATTCTTCGCGCGCCTGGCTGAAGGCGTCGACCTGACAGCTCAGCGCGCTCATCGGATCGGCGGGATCGTAGAACGGGGTGATGATTTCCTGCGCCATCGAATAGCCGCGGCGCGCGCCCAGGCTCTGCGCGACCGCGCCGCCCGCCAGCGCCGCGGCTTCGGCGGCGACGTAACCCATGTAGATCTGCCAGTCCCAGACCGAGTTCGGACAACTGGTGTGAGTGGTCTTGGTATCGACTTCGGAATGGCCAAGCACGTGCGTGCGGTCGGCCGGAATGCCCAGCTGCGCGCACAGCCACGCCACCAGCTTTGCCGAGCTGCGGTACTGCGCGTCGGTGGGCGCATGGTCCGCGGTGGTGGTGGCATTGTGTTCGATGCCGATGCTGCGGCGGTTCGCGCCGTTGGCGTGATGCGCGGTGTCGCCGTGCGCGACCGTCTGCACCACTTCGCCGCCGCGGCCGACGACGTAGTGCGCGCTGACCCGCACGCGCTTCTTGTGCTTGCCCATCAGCTGCCTGGGATTCTGGAACCAGTTCTTCACCGTCTTGTCGTAATCGTTCCTGCTGGCGGTGATGTGGATGACCACGCGGTCGACCGCAACGCCGGCCTTGCGTCCCTTGGTGTAGTTGTTCGGATGCGCGGGCGAGAACGACAGCGCATGCGGATATTCCGGCGCCGGATCGCCCAGCGCGCGGGCGTACCACGCCTGCGCCTGCGACTGCGGTTCGTCGTCGGGGATGTCGCCGTCGATACCCATGTCATCCGGATCGGTCAGCCCTTCGTGGCCTGTCTCTTGTTCCAACGCGCGGCTGCGGGTCGCGTAGCCGTAGCCGTTCGCGCCGTGCGCATGGCCGTTGGCGCGGCCCAGCGATTGCGCGGTGGGCGCAGGCGTATTGGTCGGTGTGATCGATGCCGGCACGTAACATGTGCGCGTGCTGATCATGTCCATGTAGTACACCCAGTCCCAGACCGCGTTCGGGCAGGCCCTGTGGGTGGTCTTTCCGTCGGCTTCGGCGTGGCCGAGGATGTGCGCGCGGTCGACGGGGATGGCGTATTGATCGCACAACCATGTGACCAGCGCCGCCGACGCGCACATCTGCGCCGCGGTCGGGGTCAGGCCTTTGGTATTGGCCACGTGTTCGATGCCGATGCTGGTGCCGTTGGCGGAACCGGCATGCCAGGCCACGTTGTTGTGCGCGACCATCTGCACGATTTCGCCGTCCTGGCCGATCACGTAATGCGAGCTGACCTTGGCGGCCGGGTTCTTGAACCAGCTGATGGTGCCGTTGATGTTGGCGCCGCCATCGGTGATATGGATGACGATCCTGTCGATGGTGCGGGTGCCGCTGACCACGCGGAAATTACCGGCGTTCGCTGGCTCGAACCGGCTCGCCTGTGGGTATTCGGGCGTCGTCAGGGTGAGACCGCGGCTGCCGTACCAGCCCTGCGCGCTGGTCGCTGCGCTTTGATCGGGCGCAATCTCATCGGGAATGGGGCCGCCGATGTCGTAGCCGCTGTCCTCGTCCTCGACCGACAGGCTGCGCACGCCGCGCAGGTTCTGCGCGAAGGTCAGGGTCTGGCCCCAGCCGGCGGCGATCTTGCGGATCCAGGCCAGCTTCTCGCCGGTGACTCTGCAGCCGCGGTTGGCATGCTCGTCGAACGACGCAACATGCACGCCGACCAGATGCGCCTGCGGGCCGAGTGCGCCGTCCTCGATCCAGTACACCGGCGAACCGCTGGTGCCGGCGAGGGTCTGCAGGTTGTAGGTGAAGGTGTGGTCGGTAGGTAGCTCACGGATGTAGCCGCCCATCATGTGCTGCTTGTTCGGATCGATGGTGTCGTTGACGTACTGCTCGATCGGCGTGTTCGCCCTCCACCAGGCGGCGTAGCCGCTGACCACTACGCCCTCGGGCCGCGACTGGTTGAGTTCCTCGACCAGATCGAAATACCGGCCGCTCGGCACGGCGTTGGCTGCAGGCACGCAGATCAGCGCCATGTCGCGATCGAAGTCGCCGTCGCCGCTGTAGCCGGTGAACTTGCAGAAGTTCGCCGACGAGACCTTGAACCGGCCGAAGGGCTCGTTGGCCAAACCTGTGCCGCCGCCGTTCTTGCCCGGCACCACGATCAGTTCGCTCTGGCCGTCGACGACGTGCGCGGCGGTCATGATCAGACGCGGGCCGATGAAGAAGCCGGTGCCGTTCAGCCCGCCCTCGGCGGTGCCGTCGGGCACGCGGATCTGGCAGATCGCCGAATGCGGCATCACCGTGGTGTCGGCAATGCCGAGATACCACATCGCGCTGTCGACGAAGAAACCGAGTTGGGCGCGCAGCGCATCCCATAGATTGCTTGGCTGGTAATCGGAGGAAATCAGCAGCGAACGCGAGGTCGCCATCGGGCGACGGCCGCCGCCGTTGCGCAGCGTCAGGCTCTGCGCGGTCGGGCCGGGCGCGGGTGCGGGCGCCACAGCGCCCTCCGTCGGTGCGGGCGCCGCCACGGGCGGCGGCTGCTTCCATAATTCTTCCGAGAAACCGTCGCTGTAGCCCACGTTGGCGTTCGCGCCGTTGGCCGCTTTGGCGCCGTTGCCCGCGCGCGGTGCGCGGTCTTCATCGCGCGACGGCGGTGGCGTCGCCGTGCTGTTGTCGCCGCCCCAGCCGAGTTCGCCGCCGCTGCCGCCATTGCCGCCGTAGCCGTTGCTGCCATAGGTCGACGCCCCGCGACTGCGCACCGTGCGCCGCAGCCCGCGTTCGGACAGGCCCGACAGGCTGACGTACATCGTGCCGCGGTCGGGCATGCGCAGCGAGATCGGCGTGCTGCGGTCGCTTTCGCGATACGTCGCCAGCCCGAAGTACAGCCGCTGCTGGCCGACGAACCGCGCCACGATCTCCGGCGGCACCAGATACACCGCTTCGCCGCGCTGCGACGGCGACGCGCGCAGCAGCCGGCTGGTGAAGAAATTGCCCGCGGTGCGCTTCGCGCGATTCCCGGGCTTCAGCAATTCCGGGTCGGTGGCGAGACCGATCTCGAACAGCGGCAGTTCGGAGCGCACGGTGAATCCCAGCACGCTGAAACGGTCATCGATCGACTCGCGGTTGGCACGGATAACGGCCATGACGGACTCCTAGCGGGACTTGCGTGCGTTGACGGCTGCGTTCGCGGACGCGGGGATGTGCGGCTCTGTAACGGGTCCTGCACCGGGGCCGGCACCAAGATCGATCCTGATGCCGCCCGGGTCGCGGCCTGGGGATGCGGGATCCGGCGCGTCGTCCATGACGGTCGAAATGCGTTCCCAGAAACGCTGCTGGGCATCGATACCGATGCCTTCGAGATGCGGTTTCATGAATTCCAGCACCACGTCCAGGTGCCGGAAGAAGGCACGCGCCCCGGTCTGGACGTGTTCGACCGAACCCCGCCACTCCGGCGCCAGGCTGGGCCCGTCACCGCGTTCGCACCAGATGCGGACGATGAAAACGGCGGTGCGATCCTCAAGCAGTGTCATGGCGCCTGACCGGCATCGGTGCGATGGCCCGACTGTGCGCTGCTGTGATCACCGCGCCGTCACGCCGACATCACGCGAACATCACATCGAAGGCGACAGGTGTGTGATGTCGGGTGATGGCCGCGTGATGTTCATCGTCGGCGCCGGTGGCCGTCCGCAGAGCGGGCCGTAGAGGGGGCTTCAGCCCGCTCCCCTCCTCTGCCGGCTACCTCATTTCAGGGCTGGGGTACTGCCAGCATGGCGTTCTGTCACCGCGGCGCGACATGCGGAAAAGCAAATCCCCCGTAGCCCCCTTTTTCAAAGGGGGCAAAGCAAAGGCCCTGAAGCAAAGGCATTGAAGCAAAAGCTTTGAAACAAAGGCATTGAAGCAAAGGCATTGAAGCAAAGGCATTGAAGCAAAAGCCTTAGAAGCAAAAGCCTTAGAAGCAAAAGCCTTAGAAGCAAAAGCCTTAGAAGCAAAAGCCTTAGAGCCTGTTCAAAATCTTCTGAGCAACAGCGCCAAGAATGCAAGATTTACGAATTGCAGACTTGTATTGAGTTTTCGCTCGCAGTTCTTCCAT
>JAYUIZ010000198.1:0-8121 GCA_043765595.1 Lysobacter sp.
AGACAATGTTCTCCACGACATCGACCCGGCGCCCGCGCTCTTTACGGCGACGCGTAGGGTGGGGTAAGCGCAGCGCAACCCCACCATCCCGCCGTGCCAGCAACGGCACACATCAAGCGAATCGGCCGTCTTCTGCGTGACAGGCGATCTCGCAGGAGGCGGAAAGGTTTGCTGCGGGATTCATGGTGGGGTTCGCTGCGCTTGCCTCGCCTAGCGCGCTACACTAGCCCTGCAGACCCCTAGAGCATGTCGTTGGCTGATGTACTCGTCGGCAATGAACGGACTTGTGAGAGTAAAAGTGTCGCTCCCAATATTCCGCACAGTTACATAACTAAGTTATATGTACGTAATGTTCAATTACGATGCGATAGGTTGATGCTCTATGGGGTCTGTTCTTTCCGCCAATGCATCAGAATTCCTTGCGCTGAAAAGTCGCCAAGAGCTAGCTGCTTGGCTCGGAATTACTGACCGACGTCTCAGATTTCTTTTGTATGTGCTTGGACCGAGTAAAAGCTACGCATCTTTTGAAGTCAAGAAAAGGGATGGTGGTATTAGATTGATTGATGCTCCAAGCGCTGCGCTGAAAAAAATTCAGCATAAGTTGCTTAATTTTCTTACTGAGCTGGCAATCCCAAGTTCAATTGCAAAAGGATATGTGCGCGGGTTTAGCACCATCGATCATGCTTATCTCCATCGTCGGCGCCGCCATATAATTCTAGCTGATCTAGAGAATTTTTTTCCGACTATAACTTTTCAGCGTATACGAGGGGCGCTACTGGCAAAACCTTTCACGCTTGAAACACAGGTCGCAACTTGTGTGGCTCAATTGTGTTGTAAGGACGGATCGCTGCCACAAGGAGCACCAACGTCTCCAGTCCTTTCAAATCTCATATGCCGAGCACTTGACAGAAAGATATTATGGCTGGCAAACAGGCATAGGTTTACTGTTTCACGCTATGCGGATGACATTTGTTTTTCAAGCAATAAACGTGAAATACCGCCGTCTTTAGTTGTTTGTGTCGATGGAAAATTTTTCCCAGGGCAGGCCTTAGTATCCGCTATAGAGTCGTCTGGATTTTCACTAAATATAAAAAAATTCAAAGTCAAAGGGAAAAGTGATCAGCAGCTTGTAACGGGGCTTGTTGTTAATGATGGCGCTGGATTGCCCCGGAAGTGGCGCAGGCAGCTGCGCACAATTCTTCATCTGCTAGAAAAAAATTCAACTGAAAGAACGACTGAAATTGTAAATAATTGGGAAAACCCGTCAGCATCGAGAAAAGGATTTGATTCAATTGAGCAGGTAGTAAGAGGGAAAACATATTTTGCGCAGCATATCGACAAGCGCTGCAATAGAAAATTTTCAGAATCTATTTATCGACGTTATGCGCCCTTGCGAAACTTGATGCCTAGGCCTCTAGGTGGATTTAAGTTCCGCGTACTGACAGAAGGAAAAACAGATTTACAGCATCTTGATTCTGCGTGTAATTGGTTTCAGTCACAGGGTGAGTTTACAGATCTTCGCCCCCGTTTTGCTAACTTTCATGGTGATGTCGGTGATGTGGAACTGATGAAAACTTTAGAGAGAATAGCTAAATCTGATATCCCTGAGCTTGCCATTGGAATTTTTGACTGTGACAATGAAAAATTTTTGAAGCAAGAAGGGCTTGCGCCTGGCTGCTTTCGTCAACTTGGCTCAAGTGTTTATGCATTATGTTTGGCAGCGCCGCCCACACATAAGGAAGGTTTATTTTGCATTGAGCTGTTGTACGATCCAAAAGAACTTGTATCTATTACCCAAGATGGTCGCAGGATATTTCTGCCGCAGGAGTTTGATCCTGATTCTGGAATTTCAATGGACGGATTCTATAGAAGAGAGCACCCAAAGGCTAAGGCAGTTGTTGTATCGGATGTGGTTACAAGAATTTCAGATGGATTTTCTGCATTGCTTTCAAAAACAGCTTTTGCTGAAATGATTAAGCGTGCCTCGCCGCCCTTTGAATCAGTTGATTTCAATGGATTTAGAGAATCATTTAATGCGATACGTCGTATCGTTGATGAATACGTTCAGAGGTATCAATAGCGCTCGGCAAGTAGGGGGGCCGAGCGCAGCAATCCACCCAAACCACCCGCAAAACGTCAACGCAACCCGCATCGCTTCCCGCTCCGTTCAATGCTTGCGTCACCAGACATGCAGGAATGGTAGGCATCGCTCCACCCACCCAACCCCCCGAATCACAGCAATTCGATCTTTTCGAGAAGAACTCACCTCCCAGAATGCCCCCCCTCATCATATTCCCGCACCACCAACATCTGCGGCTGTATCAACTCAATAAAATCCCGCGCCTGCTGCGAAAGATACTTCCCCTTCCGCACCACCACCCCATAACTCCGCGACGGAAAATATTTCGCCAACGATCGCGCGGCGAGACGTTCGCGATCAGCCCCGGTGAGGCAGATGGCGGTGACGATGCTGATGCCCAAGCCCATCGCCACGTACTGTT
This sequence comes from Lysobacter sp., assembly GCA_043765595.1. GTDB lineage: Bacteria > Pseudomonadota > Gammaproteobacteria > Xanthomonadales > Xanthomonadaceae > Lysobacter_I. Next base: position 2,502 of record JAYUIZ010000198.1, read on the forward strand.
TGATGACTTCCCAGCCGCCGACTTCCAGAGCGACGGTGTAGGGCACTCGATTCTGCTGGAACACCAGGTCGACCAGCCGGTAGGTGGTGAGGCGCTGCGGGGGCAGGATCAGGCCGTAGGGCGAGAGGTCTTCGAGCTTCAGTTCGGGCTTCGCGGCCAGCGGGTGATTGGGGGTGGTGATGAGCATCGGCTCAAAGCGGTAGACCGGGGCGTAGTCGAGGTCGCCGGGGGCGTCGAGCATCGAGCCCACCGCGAGGTCCACGCCGTCTGAACGCAGCAGGTCCAGGCCGCCGGCGCCGGTGACGTTGTGCAGGATCAGCCGCACCTCCGGGTGCTTCTGGCGGTAGGCCTCCACGATCCTGGGCAATAGATAAAGAATGGTGGAGCTGCCGGCGGCGACGTGGAGTTCACCCGCGTCCAGGCCCTTGATCTGCTCACGGAAGGCCGCGGGCAGGCCGTCGATGCCTTCCACCAGCGGCCGGGCCAGTTCGTACAGGGCCTCGCCCTCACGGGTGGGCGTGAGCCGGCGGCCGACGCGCTCGAACAATCGCACGCCCAGTTCACGTTCCAGTGCCTGCAGCTGGAGGGTGATGGCGGGCTGGCTGAGGAACAGCGCGCTCGCGGCGCGCGATACCGAGCCGAGGCGTGCGACCTGGCAGAAGGCCCGCAGCGGCTTCATCCGGTCGCCCTTGTAGGCGAAACGGGGGCGGCTGGTGCCTTTGGTCGACGCTTCGGAGGTCATTGATTCGACTACTTATAAGCTCAGCTTATAGTTGGCATTGAAAAAACAAAGTTGTCAAATACAGTACGTAGGCGGATGTTGGTGTCCCCACGTTCGATGGAGTCGCCATGTCAGCAGTCCTCAAGCCAGACGCTGAGGCCCCCGGAATCGAGGTCGCCGGCCAAGCGCCAAGGCAAGACACGCTGCTGACACCAGAGGCGCTGACTTTCCTGACCCGCCTGCATCGCCGCTTCGAACCCCAGCGCCAGCTGCGGCTGGCCGCCCGTCAGGCCCGGCAGGCCGAATTCGACGCCGGCGCGCTGCCGGCCTTCCGTGACGACACCCGGACGATCCGCGACGGCGACTGGCGGGTGGCGCCGATCCCGGCCGCGCTGCTCGACCGTCGTGTCGAGATTACCGGGCCAGTCGATCCGAAGATGGTCATCAATGCCCTGAACTCGGGTGCCAACTGCTATATGGCCGACTTCGAGGACTCGACCGCGCCGACCTGGGCCAACCTGATCCAAGGCCAGCACGCGATGCGCGATGCGGTGGCCGGGACGCTCGCCTTCGATGCCGGCAACGGCAAGCCTGCTTCTGGAAAGCGCTATGAACTGAAGCCCGAAGCCGAACGCGCGGTGCTGCTGGTGCGCCCGCGCGGCTGGCATCTCGACGAGAAACACGTGGTGGTCGACGGTGCGCGGATGTCCGCCAGCCTGTTCGACCTCGGCCTGTTCGCCTTTCACAACGCGGGTGCGCTCACCGCAAAGGAACGCGGCCCATATTTCTACCTGCCGAAGCTGCAGTGTATGGAAGAGGCCGCGCTGTGGAACACGGTGCTGGACGAGATCGAAGTGCAGCTCAACCTGCCGCAGGGTGCGATAAAGGTGACGGTGCTGATCGAAACACTGCCGGCGGCGTTCGAGATGGACGAGATTCTGCACGCGCTGCGCAGTCGAATTGTCGGCCTGAACTGTGGCCGCTGGGACTACATCTTTTCCTATATCAAGACGCTGCGCGCGCATCGCGACCGTGTGCTGCCCGAGCGCGGGCAGGTGACGATGACCCAGCCGTTCCTCAAGGCATATTCCGAACTGCTGATCCAGACCTGTCACAAACGCGGCGCGCATGCGATGGGCGGCATGGCCGCGCAGATTCCCAATCCTCGGGATGCAGAGGCGAATGCCGCGGCGTTCGCGCGCGTTGAAGCAGACAAGCTGCGCGAAGCTGGCGCGGGTCATGACGGCACCTGGGTGGCGCATCCGGGTTTGATTGCACTGGCGCGCGGGATTTTCGATGCGCAGATGCCCGGCCCGCATCAGCACGACATGCATCGCGACGACGTGAAGGTGACCGCCGAGGATCTGTTGAAGCCATCGCTGGGCACCATCAGTACTGCCGGTTTCTACGGCAACGTCGAAGTCTGCGTGCGTTATCTCGCGGCATGGCTCGACGGCAACGGCTGCGTGCCGATCCACGGGATGATGGAAGACGCCGCCACCGCCGAGATCGCGCGCGCGCAGCTGTGGCAGTGGCTGCACAACGGCGCATTGCATCTTGCCGACGGCACGCCGGTGGATTTCGCGCTGCTGGAGCGCGGGTTGATCGGGTTGCCGTCTAAGCTCGCGGCGGATAGCTCCGTCGTCGGCGTCGCGCGCATCGGCGAGGCAATTGCGCTGCTGTCCGAGCTCACCCATTGCGAGACGCTTGCGGATTTCCTCACTCTGCCGGCTTACGAATGCATCGATTGATTCATGACTTCCTGTGGGAGCGACGCCTGTCGCGACAGGGTTGCGCGAAAGTCTGTCGCGACTTGCGTCGCTCCCACAAAGGTCAGATGAGCTGAGCAATCGCGACTTGCGTCGCTCCCACAAAGGTCAGAGGAGCAATGCAGTTGCGACTTGCGTCGCTCCCACCGGATCAGAAGCGAAGCATTGGGGCTGAAGCCCCTCCTACGAACAGAAACACCTTCCCCACAGGAACACTGCCATGAAGACTACGCTGCCCACCGCCGAACAACTGAAGCTGGACTGGAACAACAACCCGCGCTGGGCCGGGATCAAACGCCCGTACAGCGCCGAGGAAGTCGTGCGTCTGCGCGGTACGGTGCCGGTTGAACATTCGATCGCGAAGATCGGTTCGGAAAAACTGTGGAAGTCGCTGCAGACCGAGGATTTCGTCAACGCGCTGGGCGCGATGACCGGTAACCAGGCGATGCAGCAGGTCAAGGCCGGCTTGAAGGCCATCTATCTCAGCGGCTGGCAGGTGGCTGCCGACGCCAACATCGCCGGCGAAATGTATCCCGACCAATCGCTGTATCCGGCCAACTCGGTGCCGCAGGTGGTGAAGCGCATCAACAACACGCTGCTGCGCGCGGATCAGATCCAGTGCGCCGAAGGTGTGGGCGATATCGATTTCATGCAGCCGATCGTGGCCGACGCCGAAGCCGGTTTCGGCGGTGTGCTCAATGCGTTCGAGCTGATGAAAGCGATGATTGAAGCCGGCGCGGCGGGCGTGCATTTCGAGGATCAGCTGGCCAGCGTCAAAAAGTGCGGGCACATGGGCGGCAAAGTGCTGGTACCGACGCGCGAAGCGATCGAAAAACTGGTCGCTGCGCGTCTTGCCGCCGACGTGATGGGTGTGCCGACGCTGGTTGTCGCGCGTACCGACGCAGAAGCCGCCGATCTGCTGACCAGCGACGTCGACGACAACGACCGCCCGTTCTGCACCGGCGAACGCACGATGGAAGGCTTCTACAAAACCAATAACGGTCTTGATCAGGCGATCAGCCGCGGTCTGGCCTACGCGCCGTACGCCGATCTGGTGTGGTGCGAAACCGGGAAGCCGGATCTGGAGTTTGCGCGCAAATTCGCCGAAGCCATTCATGCAAAATACCCGGGCAAAATGTTGGCCTACAACTGCTCGCCGAGCTTCAACTGGAAGAAGAATCTCGACGATGCCACCATCGCCAAGTTCCAGAAAGAAATCGCCGGCTACGGCTACAAGTTCCAGTTCATCACCTTGGCTGGCTTCCACGCGCTGAACTATTCGATGTTCAATCTCGCCTATGGTTATGCGCGCCGGCAGATGAGCGCCTTTGTCGAGCTGCAGGAAGCGGAATTCGCGGCCGCGGATCGGGGCTTCACCGCAGTGAAGCATCAGCGCGAAGTGGGCACCGGTTATTTCGATTCGGTGACGCAGACGATCCAGGGCGGCAAATCCTCGACGGTCGCGCTCAAGGGCTCGACCGAGGAGGAGCAGTTCGACGAGCAGCCCGCCGCCGCAGCCTGATCGTGCTGAATGCAATGTGATTTTCCTGAATGCGGCTTCCCGCCATGACGAAAGTCATGGCGGAAAGTGCGGCTGCGGCATGCTTCAATAGGCGCTCTATCCTCCGTGTAGAAATCCCCATATGCGTATCCTGTTTGCGACGGCGGTCGTCGCTGTCATGTTGCTCTCTTCTTCCGTATTCGCCGCGGACGTCATCACCATCGACTCGACGCCGGCCCAGATTCGTACCGTGCAGGGCGAGCTGCGTGCAGCGATCGAACGCAAATCCGGAAACTATTCCCACTTCACCGACGACGAGCGTAAAGCCATCTTCGCCAGGCAGGACGAACTGCTGTCGCTGATCGATGGCAAGCAGGATGTCGCCGAGCTCGGCCCCGACGACAAGCTCGCCCTCGCCAATGCGCTGGAAGCCGTCAAAGCATCGGTCGCTCGCGCCGAAGACAATCGTATGATCTGCGAACGCATCAAGCCGCTCGGTTCCAACCGTCCTGAGAACAAATGCATCAGCGTCGGCCAGCGTCGGCGCATGCGCGAAGAAGCCAAGCGCGGTGGTCTGCGTACAGAAAGGTGAGTCGGCACGATCGCCGATGACTGATTGCTGCCAGCCGTGTCGATGGCCGGCAGCTGCGGCCGACAACGATGCGATTTCTCCAACGACCGGCCCTGTGCCGGTCGTTGTTTATCGGGATACCGGTCGTATGCAGGACCATCACTCCGGGTGGTGGCCATGGCTTTCAATGGCATGTCCCCGATGGCATGCTCGCGTCGCCCATGCGCTGGAAGCGCGGTCGTCCACAACGGGATGCACCGGCTTCAGCCCGATCCATGCACCGACAGGAAACACGCCGCCATGTCCGAAACTATCTACGACGCCCTGCGCGAAAGCCATGAAATCCAGCGGTCCTTGTGCAGGAAGATGCTGCGCTCCAAACCCGGCACCCAGTCGCGGCAGGAGGTCTTCACCGCGCTGCGAATCGAGCTGGCCGCACATGCCGCCGCCGAGGAGCGTTATCTGTATGCGCCGATCCTGATGCACGACATGGGGCTGATGTCCTCGCGGCATGCGCTGTCGGAACACCACGACATCGACGAAATCATCGAAGACATGCAGTCGCTGGGCGTGTCGCACCGCGGCTGGCTGGCGAAGGCGCGCAAGTTGTCCGAGAAAGTCCATCACCACCTGCGCGAGGAAGAAAAGAAATTCTTCCAGGTCTCCGGCAAGATCCTGAGCACTACGCAGAAGAGCAGGCTCGCCAGGCAGTACCGGAAGGATTATCTGCGGATGCACACGGTGCTTGCCGAACGCTAAAAAGCGCCGCCCGTGCCGACCCCGTGCCGGCTGGGTCAGTCGGATTGCGTCGACGGCTTGCGCGGCAGGCCGTCGTCAGGATCGATCAACGCCCAGTCGACGTGGGTCTCCCAGAACACATGCGCCATCGGTGCGCGGTCGGCGTCGCCTTCCAGGTTCGCCAGCGCGATGTGGAGCTCGCCCGGCCAGCGTTCCGAACGGAAGAACAGCGAACTGCCGCAGTGAGCGCAAAAGCCGCGCTCGGCGCCCGGCGACGAGACAAACCAGCGCAGCGCACCAGCGGCATCGTCGATCCAGAT
>JAYUIZ010000199.1:0-2798 GCA_043765595.1 Lysobacter sp.
TCCAGACGACGCCCGGCCAACGCCGGGCGTCGTTGTTTTCGTCGCGCTGGAACCGCTTCAGCCGCCGGTCGCGGCGTCGATAGCCGCGCGCTGCCTTTCCGCCGCGGCATCGACTTCGCCCTGCGCCGCTTCCGCCTTGTCGATCGGCTTCTGTATCGCCTCGCGCAGCTGCGTGGGCTGCGCCGCAGCCGCGACCTGCGGTTCTGGCGGGTCGTCGTGATCGGGCACCTTGGGCTTAGAACAGCCCATCAGGCCGCTGCAACCCGCCAGCAAGGACATGGCGATGACGGCGCGAAAGATGAAAGTCCGGCGCATGATGGTCCTCCTCGGGGGCTCGCGGCTTATCCTACGCCCATCACATCGCGGACGACCCACCCCATGCCCGCTCACCGCTGGCGTCTCGACGGACAACTCGCCCTCGTCACCGGCGGCAGCGCCGGCATCGGCCGCGCCATCGCGCGCGAACTGCTGGGCTTCGGCGCCCGCGTGCTCATCGCCGCCCGCGACGGCAACGGCCTCGATTCGGTGCGGATCGAACTGGAAGAAGCATTTCCCGATGGCGAAGTCCGCACCCGGGTAGCCGACGTGGCCGACGACGAACAGCGCCGCGAACTGCTGCACTGGGTCGAGGACCTGGGCGACGGCCTCAACATCCTGGTCAACAATGCCGGCGGCAATGTCACCAGAGCCGCGATCGACTACAGCGAAGACGAGTGGCGCGGCATCTTCGAGACCAATCTGTTCAGCGCCTTCGAACTCGCGCGCAGCGCCTACCCGCTGCTGACCCGACATGCCGCCTCATGCATCGTCAACGTCGGCAGCGTCTCCGCCATCACCCACGTGCGCAGCGGCGCGCCCTACGGCATGAGCAAGGCCGCGATGCATCAAATGACCCGCAACCTCGCGGTGGAATGGGCCGAAGACGGTGTGCGCGTGAATTCAGTGGCGCCGTGGTACATCCGCACCCGCCGCACCTCGACCAAACTCGCCGATCCGGATTATCTCGACGAAGTGCTGCTGCGCACGCCGATGGGTCGCATCGGTGAACCCGAGGAAGTCGCCGCCGCGGTGGCGTTCCTGTGTCTGCCCGCGTCCAGTTACATCACCGGCGAATGCATCGCCGTCGACGGCGGATTCCTGCGTTACGGGTTCTGAGCGGCCGGCCTCCGTCCTGCCCGATCCGCGCTGACCCATCCGGTCTGCGCAAGCAGATCTAGCAAATTCGGGGTCGTGGATTCCCGGCCCCGTTCGACATGGCTCCGAATCTCGACCGCAATTGCAGTCTCTGCGACACGCGCGCGCCGTTCTGCTGATTCAATGCACGCATCGGTCCGGCACTTGTTGCCGAAACAGTCCACGCTCACTCGCCGGCGCATTCGCGCGTCATCGGACATTCCGCGAGGGGCGCGGATTGCTGCGATCAAGGCCTGCGCTTTTTTTGGAGCTCGACCAACCCATTGACGATGCCAAGCTCGCGCGTCAGCTTCTTGAGCTTGTTGTTCAAAGCCAGAATCTCGCGATCCTTCGCATCCAGCCTCGGTGCCGGGCCAGAACGCTTCGGACTCAAGCCAGCACGTCCAGACTTGGCCAGTCGTGCGCGCCAATCGGCGAGTTGGGAATGATAGATACCTTCCTTGCGCAACATCGCGCCCAGCTCGCCGTGGCTGCAAGCATCGGCAGCACGCACAATGCGCTGCTTTTGGGCAGCGCTGAACTGGCGCCGCCCTTGGGTCCGTGGTGCCTGCACTTCAGAGGATGCAGAGGATTCAGGCGGGCTGACCCGCAACGGCTTTGGCATAACGATCTCCAATAAAAGCCGCCCTAAAATGAGTGATAACTGACAGCGTCACTGTCTCAGGAATTATAGGCGCGTAGGGGTGCGCGTAAGCATGCGTTGCGGGGTGGTTGACGACGGAATCGCTATCGGCGGTTCCGCCGTTCGCCAGTGACATTGATGTAGCGGAATGCGCTGCGCGGGTTCTGCCCTACGAGCTGACCGGGATTGAGGATCAGCAGGTTGCCGTGGTGGCCGATGTCGGTCAGGAGCGAGGCGACCGCGCACATCGTCGTGCACACGACGAAACGGCACCGGCGGCAGGCCGTAGTGTGGGCTCCTATCCCACCATCACTGCATCCGAACAATGATGACGAATGTCTTTCCTACTGAGGTTCGGGTTCGATTATTACTTGCGACACCGGAAATACGGTGATGGTGGGCCAGGGGGCCCGCCCTACCCCTACATCCCAAACCCACCCGGCAGCAGCGGCCCGCCCAGCCACATCCACCGCGCCATCCAGGCCGTGGTGAATGCGATCAACAGGGTCAGCGGCACGCCGACGCGCAGGAAATCGCCGAAGGTGTATTGGCCGGGGTTGAGGATCAGCAGGTTGCCGTGGTGGCCGATGGGCGTGAGAAACGACGCGACCGCGCCCATCGCCGTGCACACGACGAACGGCACCGGCGGCAGGCCCAGGCCTTCGGCGAGCGCCAGCGCGATCGGGCACAGCAGCACGGTGGTGGCGGCGTCGGACAGAACCTGGGTCAGCAGCGCGGCGGCAGCGAACATCACCAGCAGCAGCGTCAGCGGTGGCCAATGCGCGGCGTGTTCCAGCAGGAAGGACGCCAGCATGCTCGCGGTGCCGGTGCGCTCCATGGCGATGCCCAGCGGAATCACCCCGGCGATCATCACGAAAATGCGCACGTCGATCTGCCGATACGCCTGCTCTACGCCGACGCAGCGCGTGAGCACCATGGCCACTGCGCCGGCCAGGAACGCGATCTGCGGCTGCAGCAGTTC
>JAYUIZ010000200.1:0-8082 GCA_043765595.1 Lysobacter sp.
ACCGAAAGCTGGATTCGTCCAACGGAGGTTTCACAATGAACAACAACACTTTAGCCATCGCACTCGCCTCTCTGCTGGTGGGTGGTGTCGCCACCGCGGCCTACTTGAACAACCGTACGCCCGCATCCGCCTATTCGCTGGCCGATGTGGATCTTGCACAGCCGGCATCTTCGGACATGATGGAGGACGACCGGCGCATCGATGACTCGGTCATTCCCGCGGCCGGCAGGCTCGAATACGCCGAGGTACTCGCAGCCAATCCGGTGACCAGAAGCGAGCAGCTCTACGCTACGGTGATCGGCACCGACCCGGTCCGCGAAGCCGTCAACGGCACCGCACCGCGCGAGGTCTGCGAAGACGTGGCCGTGCAGGACCGTTTGCCGGAGCGCGACGGCAATGTCGGCGGCACGGTGGCGGGCGCGCTGATCGGAGGCCTGGTGGGCAATCAGGTTGGCGACGGCAACGGCCGCAAAGCCGCGACCGTGGCCGGCGCTGCGGCCGGTGGTTATATCGGCAATCGCGTCGATCGGAATCATGTCGGTGGGAAAGTGGCGACCCGGACCGAGCGTCAGTGCCGCACGGTTTCTGAAGCCACCACCAGTCGCCGCACCGTGGCCTGGAACGTGACCTACCGCAACCCCGACGGCAGCACCGACACCATGCGTACCGACCGCAAGCCGGGCAGCCGCATTCCCTTGGGCACAGAGAAGACCGTGATCGGCTATGACGTCACTTATCGCTACAAGGGTCAGGAACAACAGCTGCGCATGGACAAGAAGCCTGGCGCGCGTCTGCCGGTGATCGACGGCCAAGTCGTGACCCAGGTCGCCGCCGCGGGCGGTGCCGATCGGGGCTGATCTTCAATACAGGCGTGCTGGTCGGTTCCTGGACTGGCCGCATTTCAGGACGGGGCCGGATCGATCCGGCCCTGTTTTTTTTTACGTTGGGCGAAATCGCGTCCTTCAGGCGGGAAATCGTCGTTTCGCCGCACTGTGCTGGACAGTTTGCAGGTACCGTCTAGGCAGGATGCCCCCTTACAATGGCGCATTGCCCAAATCGGTCCTGAAACCATGGCGCTGCATCCCTACGATCTGTACGACATCCGTTCCATGCTCAGCGAAGAAGAGCGCGCGGTGCAGGACACCGTGGCCCGCTTCACCGACGAACGGGTGCTGCCGATTATCGGCAAGGCCTTCGACGATGCTCGTTTCCCGCATGAGCTGGTCCCCGAAATTGCCGAACTGGGCCTGCTGGGTTCGTCGCTGCCGGAAGAGTACGGCTGCGCTGGCCTCAATTCGGTCAGCTATGGCCTGATCTGTCAGGAACTGGAGCGCGGCGACTCGGCCATCCGCAGCTTCGTCAGCGTGCAGTCGTCGCTGTGCATGTATCCGATTTACACCTACGGGTCGGAAGAACAGCGCCAGCGCTGGCTGAGGGACATGGCGGCAGGCAAGAAGATCGGCTGTTTCGGCCTGACCGAACCGCACGGCGGCTCGGACCCGGCCAACATGAAGACCCACGCCAAGCGCGACGGCGGTGATTGGGTCATCAACGGCTCGAAGATGTGGATCACCAACGGCAACCTCGCAGATGTCGCCATCGTCTGGGCGATGACCGACGAGGGCATCCAGGGCTTCCTCATCGAGAAGGACATGCCGGGCTTCACCGCCCAGGAAATCAAGCACAAGATGAGCCTGCGCGCCTCGGTCACCAGCGCGCTGTTTTTCGACAACGTACGCGTGCCCGACAGCAGCCGCCTGCCCAACGTGAAGGGTCTGAAGGGCCCGCTCGGCTGTCTCACGCAGGCCCGCTATGGCATCACCTGGGGTCCGATTGGTGCCGCTATCGCCTGCCTCGACGAAGCGCTGCGCTACGGTAAGGACAGGATCCTCTTTGATCGCCCGCTCACCGCCAATCAGGCCGTACAGCTCAAGCTCGCCGATATGGCCCGCAGGATCACCATGGCGCAGCTGCTGTCGCTGCAGCTCGGCCGCCTCAAGGATGCCGGCAACATGCAGCCGACCCAGGTCAGCCTGGCGAAGTGGAACAACGTGCGCATGGCGATCGACATCGCCCGCGAAGCGCGCGACATCTTGGGCGGTGCCGGCATCACCACCGCGCATTGCCCGATCCGTCACGCGCTGAACCTCGAATCGGTCATCACCTACGAAGGCACCGAGACGGTGCATCAGCTGGTGGTCGGTCGCGAGCTGACCGGCATCAACGCATTCTGACCGTTCTCTTTCTTCCATCGGGAGAAGAGCCTGCCCCCGCGAAGGCGGGGTGCCCGAAGGGCGGATGAGGGTCCGACGGAGCGACGTGTAGTGAATCGTCATCGGGGTCGCCGAATCCCGTTGTCGACATGAAGTGACACGCGTCTTCCAGCCGGACCTTCTCCCCAACCCTCTCCCTGAGAGGGCTCAGGACATCCCAATGTGAGCATTTCCGATCTACAGCTGGAAACCGAACGCCTCATCCTTCGTATCCCACAGATCGAGGATTTCGAGCGCTATGCCGAATTCCTTGCCCACGATTGTTCGCGGAGCATCGGTGGCCCGCATCCGCGCGGCGATGCGTGGCGACGCTTTCTGCAGATGCCGGGGGCATGGCTGCTGCTGGGATTCGGCATGTTCTCGGTGATCGAAAAAAGCAGCGGAAGGTGGATCGGACAAGCGGGTCCGTGGCAACCCGACGGCTGGCCGGGCACCGAGGTCGGCTATGCCTTTCATCAGGACGCGCACGGCCAAGGCTATTGCACCGAAGCCTGTACCGCGGCGATCGATTGGGCTTTCGACACGCTGGGCTGGATCGAAGTGATCCACTGTATTTCGCCAGCAAACATCGCGTCGCAGAATATCGCCAGGCGTCTGGGGTCTCGCAATCTCCGCCCGGGCGTGTTGCCGCCGCCGTTGGATACGCACGCTATCGATATCTGGGGCCAGACCCGCGAAGAATGGCGCGCACGGCGCGCGGAGTCGTCGCTATGATCACCCTGTACGGAATGTCTTCGTCGGGCAATTGCTACAAGCTGCAGCTGTTGATGGCGCAGCTCGGTCGTGAATACGACTGGGAAGAGATCGACGTGACCCGCGGCGAGAATCTCTCGCCGGAATTCCTGGCGATGAACGACCGCGGCAAGGTGCCGGTGATGAAGCTCGACGACGGCCGCACGATGTCGGAATCGAACGCGATCCTGAATTATCTCGCGCAGGGCACGCCGCTGTTGCCCGACGACGCCTGGCAGCGCGGCAAGACCCTGCAATGGATGTTTTTCGAGCAGTACAGCCACGAGCCGTATATCGCGGTCTCGCGTTTCATTCATAAATTTCTGTCAGCTGATCACCCGCGTCGCGCATCGCTGGCGACGCTGAAGCCGTCCGGCGACGAAGCGCTGGCGGCGATGGAGCGGCATCTGCACCGGCTGCCGTGGTTCGGAGGCGAGCGCTACACCATCGCCGACATTGCGCTGTTCGCCTACACCCACGTCGCTGAAGACGGCGGTTTCGACCTTGGCGCGTATCCGCATGTCGAACGCTGGATCAAGCGCGTGCGGATGCAGCCGGGTTTCGTGCCGATGCGCGATCTGGCGCTCGATCCCATGCTCGATCCCGTGCCCGATTGATGCCGACCGGCCGACCGACGCTCGACCGCCACTGACCTTCCACTCATCCAACCGGCTCTCGCATGCGAGGGCAGGGGAGACCGCCCGCAATGTTCGCCGTCGTACCCAATCCGATCCCCGCCCGCATGAAGGCTTTGAACCGCGCCGAGATCTGCGACGTGAACTTCCAGCAGTTCGTGCGCGACTGGAATGGCATTCCGCGGCCGATACCTGCGCCGACCGGAAGCGTTCTGGAAGGCAGCTCGCTTGATGCGCAGGGCTTTCGCGAGTTGTTCGCGTCGCAGTTGATCAGCCGCCATCTCGACCTGATGGCGCGCGTATTGCGCGTGCAGAACAAGGTCTTTTACACCATCGGCAGCAGCGGCCACGAAGGCAATGCCATGGTCGCGCGGCTCACCCGCCATACCGATCCGGCATTCCTCCACTATCGTTCCGGCGCTTTCATGGCCGAACGTTCCCGCAAGATCTCTGGCACGGACGGTAAAAAGATCGATCCGATCATGGATTCGGCGCTGTCGTTCGCGGCCAGCGCGGACGATCCGGCCAGCGGCGGTCGCCACAAGGTCTGGGGCAGCAAGCCGCTGTGGGTGTTGCCGCAGACGTCCACCATCGCGTCCCATCTGCCGAAAGCGCTGGGCACCGCGGTGGCCATCGATCACGCGCGCCGCATCGGTCACGCGCTGCCGATTCCCGACGACAGCATCGCGATCTGTTCGTTCGGCGACGCGTCCAGCAATCACGCCACCGCGCAGACCGCGTTCAACGCAGCGGCGTGGACGGCTTACCAGAAGCTGCCGGCGCCGGTGCTGTACGTGTGCGAGGACAACGGCATCGGTATTTCGGTGAAGACGCCGGAAGGCTGGATCGCGCGCAATTTCAGCCGCCGCCCGGATCTCGATTATTTCTACGCCGATGGTCTTGATCTGGCCGCCGGCTACGGCCAGGTGCAGGCCGCGGTGGAACACTGCCGCCGCACCCGTCGCCCAACCTTCCTGCACCTGCGCACGATGCGGATCATGGGCCACGCGGGCACCGACTTCGAGATCGAATGGCGCAACATTGATGAGCTGTGCGCGGTCGAAGCCGGCGATCCGCTGCTGCGCAGCGCCGCCATCGCGCTGGAATCGGGGTTGATGTCGAAGGACGAGATCCTCGCGCTGTACGAAGCGACCCGCGCGAAGTGTTTCGCCGCCGCCGAAGATGCCGACAGCCGCCCGCGCCTGACATCGCTGGAAGACGTGATGCGGCCGCTGGCACCGTACACGCCCGACAAAGTCCAGGCCGAGGCCGCGCGCTTCGATTACGCCGACAAGCGCATCGCCGCGTTCGGCGGCGAAGCCAAACTGCCCGAAAAACAGCCGGCGAAGCATCTGGCGATCCAGATCAATCAGGCGCTGCACGATCTGTTCTGCAAATACCCGGAAACGCTGCTGTTTGGCGAGGACGTGGCGCAGAAGGGCGGCGTTTATACGGTCACCAAGGGCCTGCACAAAGCTTTCGGGAACAAGCGCGTGTTCAATACGCTGCTGGACGAAACCATCATCCTCGGTCTGGCCCAAGGCTATGCCAACGTCGGCATGCTGCCGATGCCGGAAATCCAGTACCTCGCCTACTTCCACAACGCCTGCGACCAGATCCGCGGCGAGGCGGCGAGCCTGCAGTTCTTCAGCAACGGCCAATACCGCAACCCGATGGTGATGCGCATCGCGTCGCTGGGCTACCAGCGCGGCTTCGGCGGCCATTTCCACAACGACAACTCGATCACCGCGCTGCGCGACATCCCGGGGCTGGTGGTGGGCTGCCCGTCGCGCGGCGACGATGCCGCGACCATGCTGCGTACGCTGATGGCGCTGGCGAAAGTGGACGGCCGCGTCTGCGCCTTCCTCGAACCGATCGCGCTGTACATGGCTAAAGATCTGTATGAAGCCGGCGACGGCCTGTGGCTGACCGAATACCCGTCGCCCGAACAGGCGATGGCCTTGGGCGAGGGCCGGGTCTATGGGGAAGGCGACGACCTAGTCATCTTCAGCTTCGGCAACGGCGTGCCGATGAGCCTGCGCGCTGCGCGCCGGATCGAACAGAAGCGCGGCTGGAAGACCCGGGTGGTCGACCTGCGCTGGCTGGTGCCGTTGAACGACGCCTTCATCCAGGCGCAGGCCGCCGGAGCCCAACGGGTGATTGTGGTCGACGAAGGCCGTCGCAGCGCCGGCGTGGGCGAGGGCATCATCACTGCGCTGGTCGAGGGCGGGCATGGCGACAAGCCGCTGCGCAGGGTGGTCGGCGCCGACACCTTCACCCCGCTGGCCGGCGCCGCCTTCCTGGTGATCCCGGGCGACGACGATATCGTCGCTGCCGCCGATGCATTGGCCGGCTGATCGGGCGGTGGCATGGCTGGGCGACCTGATCGGCCGGTGACCGTTCAGGCTGCTCGGGTGTAGTATCGGTTTGGCCGACAGGCCCGTAACCCGGTTCGCCGAGCGCGGAGACCCGCCGTATCCGAAGGAGTGCAGTGATGAATCATGAGCCTAAATACGCGTCCGAACCCGGGCATCCCGATTACGACCAGTACATGACCATGAGAGGCATGGTCGACAAGATGCACGGCGACAACGGCATCGACATGAACAGTGCCGATATCAGCCACCGTGCATCTGCAGCGATGCTCCGCGCCTACAAGACCGAAGCGGTTCGCGACAACGCATCGCTGGATCCGAGGGAACGCGTCGACGGCGTGGTGCTCAGCCGCAGCAATGATCGTTTCGATGATGTCGGCGGCCGCTACGCGATCATGTATCAGGGCGACCCGAACAATCCGACCGTCCGCACCCTCGCGGTGCCGACGCATGAGCTGACCCAACCGGCCGAGCGGAACTTCGAGGAAGTCAACCGCATCAATAGCCAGCAGCAGCTTGGTCAGACTCAAGAACGCCAGCAGACCCAGCAGCAGGTACAGGCCCAGCAACAAGGTCAGGAGCAGGATCAGCCGAGCATGGGGTCGCGTTCGCGCTTCTGACGCAACTCCGTCAGCGCGCCAGCCCGTTGCGCAGCGGCTGGATGCACCACGCAGACATGCACCACGCAGACATGTTCAACGAAGCCCCGCTTTCAGCGGGGCTTTCGTCTGTCTGCAGCGCAGCATCCAGCAGATCTAGCGACACCACCGCGAGCGCGATATCGCCGGCGGTGCTCACTACCGTGCCGACTTTCGTATCGGCGGCCGACAACAGCTCGGCACCGGGTGCCAGCGACGCGGTTGAACGAACCAGCGCGAGTCCGCGCTTGGCTTGGCCAAGGAAATGGGTGCGGGCGACAATCTCCTGCCCCGGATAGCAGCCTTTCTTGACGCTGTAGGCGCGCAGGCGCTCCAGCGACAGCTGTTGCGGGGTCCATTGTTCAGCCTGCGACGCATCGAGACGCGGCCAACCGTGTTCCAGATCGGCGCGGCGCCACTGCGCGGCGTCGGATTTTTTTAGATCGGAGTGTTCCGTATCGATACTGTCAGGCGGGGTTTCGACCGCAGGCCCGATCCGCAGGCTGCGGCCCGGGCTACCTGCACCGAGGTCGCCGCTCAGGTCCAGCTCGATGATTTCCTGGGAGATATTGGTGGAATGGCCCGTCGAAAAGTCGCGGACAAAGTGATTGCCGGAGGCCAGGTCGGATGCCTGCAGTCTGCCGGTCACGCGCAGATCGCCTCGAATAGTGACCGTCACCTTGCTGCGGAAGACGAAACGTCGCAACTGCGCGACGAACGCATCGGCATCTGCATCCGGAAGCACCAGCCACACCGTATCGGTGTCGAGACGCAGCAGGGCGAAGAGCGCGATCACGCGGCCTTTCGGCGTCAGCCAGCCATTCCAGTGCCATTCCCCGTCGGCCAGTGCGGCGACATCGTTCATCGTCTGGGCATGCGCGAATGCCACGGCATCGCGACCGCTCAGCGCTACCAGACGATGGTCGGAGAGCAGAAACCAAGGGGCCATCGGTGTTTGCGGGTTGTCCAGCATAGGGGTGGGACTTAAACTACTGAGTTCAGGATTCCGGTCATGATAAGCGAAACCGTTCTTATTCCAGAGCCTGGCCTTTCGGGGGCTGATCTTCCAGGGCTGCATACCGACGCTGCGTCCACAGGGCTGTCTACGTCGGAGCCGAAGAGCGACGCCAAGGAAATCGGAGGCCGTGAAGGCCTTGATCCGACGCGTTATGGCGATTGGGAAAAGAACGGCCGCTGTATCGATTTCTGATGCCACTCCTTTTCGATCTGGGCGCAACAACACCATGAACAACCGCGCACGTCCCCTGTCCCCGCATCTGCAGGTGTATCGCCCGCAGATCACCACTGTGATGTCGATATTGCATCGCATCACCGGCATCATCCTTTCGTTCGGCGCCTTCGTGATGGCCTGGTGGCTGCTGGCGGTCGCACAGGGCGGCGATGCCTACGCCACGGCCGCGGCATACTT
>JAYUIZ010000201.1:0-2789 GCA_043765595.1 Lysobacter sp.
TCTCGTGCGTGTCCGCCTGACAGTCGAATGTGATTTCCGAAGTGTGTCTGCGAGGGCGCGAGGTCCACGTGCAGATATGCGCCGTTACTGTTCCGCGCCCGACACACTCGTCGCGCGCGCAATCGCGAACCTGTGTGCGCAAGTGTCGAATAGCGCGCAGATTCCCTGTGCGAAGCTCGACACCCACGTCGGCATCCATGTGGGCATCGACAGAACTAAGCCGCAACCTGATCCGCGCGGCCGATTTTTTCGCCAAGCCATGACGCAAAAAAAACGCCCCGGGATTTCCCGGGGCGTTTCGCTGCAAGCACTGGTGTATCGATCAGCCCAGCACGAGGCTCAGACCGTAGGCGCTGAGCAGCGGGTTGATCCGCTGGTAGTAGCTCACCGGGCTGGCGAACGAGCAGTTGGAACCGGGCGAGGCGCCGTTGAGCTGGCCGCCCGAACTGATGCCCTGGGCCTGATTGCCTGTGATCCACGAACCGCCCGAGTCGCCTTGGGTGAGGCAGGCTGTGGACTGGCGCAGACCGAACACCGGTCCATTCGAGTAGTTTACGGTCACGTTGGTGGACGTGATGGTGCCGCAGCGCCAGCCCGAGGCGTAGCCGGATCGGCAGATCGAAGCGCCTAGGCCGGACTCGGCGCTGCCGCGCACGGCCACATTCGTGCCGTTGTAGCTGTTGACGGCGCCGACCAGCGTATCGCTGCTGCGCACGCTGGCCCAGGCGCGATCGTTGGTCGGAAAGCTGCTGCTCTGGACCGAGCCGACGGTCACGCCGCCGATGCTCACGCTGGTGCCGGCCGAGCCGCAGTGGCCGGCGGTGGCGAAGCCCTTGGTGGCGCCGCGGGTCACCGAGAAACCGATCGAGCACGAACCGCCGCCCGAACCATAACGATTGCCGCCGATCACGCTTGCGGCGGTCATCACGGTGCCTTCTGCGGCTTCAAAGCGGATGGTGTCGACGTTCGCCGGGCTCACAGCGACGAAATCGACCGCCTTCAGCATCGCGCCCGGCGCGACGGAGACAACGACGGTGTTCGTGCGCGCATCGACATACCAGGACTGCAGGCCCTGCAGTTTGCGGCCGTCGGCAGCGCGCGAACGCAGGTCGTTGAGACCGGCCATGGTGTCTTCAAGCTGACGCAGCGAATGACGGACCTGGCGGATCTCGCTGCCCGCGATGCGCGCGGATTTCGCGTTGGACGTGGTGGCGACCACATGTTTGAACTCGCCATTCGCACCGCGCTCCAGCCAGGCGCCGGCGAAATTGCGGCCGAACTGGCGCTGCGCCTGCGCTTCCTTGGCCAGCGCCTCGCGCTCGGCGCGGAGATAACGGGGCAGCTGTTCGGCGGTGATGCCGAGATCGCGCTCCATGGCGGCGGCCATGCCGGGGTCGATGCGGACGTCGCGCCCGGATGCGGCCGAGGCGGTGCCGACGACGGCGACCGCGAGGGCGGCGGCGATGAGTGTCTTGCGAGCAGCGTATTTATTGACAGACATTGAATCACTCCAGATTGCAATGGTGGGTGTGAATTGCGGGTGTGGGGTTGCTTCCTTGACTTTGATCGATACGCCCGATGGAGGGCCGTCTGCGACGGCGGCGGGCCGGAGCATCTTGCGTATACGTTCCGCGACTGACTGGGAGCGCCATCTAGGAACTGTTGCACGCGTGTGACACGCACATGACGATGCGGCATATCGATTTTTTCATGGGGAATAAGCCTTCCGCAGTGCATCAAGTGCATGGCGTATGGATTATTCGTCGACATGAAGATCGCGATGTGGAGAGCGCATCGTGGACGATGCGTCGCTGGAATCTCTATTGATATAGCGGGCTGGATGATCGGCGCAGCAAAAAACCGGCCGAAGCCGGTTTTCATGGGGTGGGTTGCAATGAATCGCGCTTCGACGACCGCGCTTGGATCCAGCACGCGCGGATATAGCGCGTGCGAATGTACTGGGCGTGGATATGCCGCAGCGATGCGTCAGGCCGCAGGTTCGAACCGGTTGGCGTCGACGTTCTTGCGCACTTTCAGCGGATCCCAGATGCGGCCGTTCATGGCGATGTACACGCCCGGTGGCAGCGACTGCACGGCGCCGACCGCGGTGCCGATATTGAACTCGGCGTCGGAGCCGCGGAAACGCGCGGGATTCAGCGCGCCGGTGAGCACGATGGTCTTGCCTTCGATACTGCTCAGCACTTTTGCGGTTTCCACCATCGAATCAGTGCCGTGGGTCAGCAGTACATGTTTGGCAGGCTGCGCCGAAATCGCGGCGCGGATCAGTTCGCGGTCTTCCTGGGTGATGTGCAGCGAATCCTTGCGGATGATCGGAATCACGTTGAAGCGGAAGGCGACGCCCAGCTCTTCGAGGATGCGGCCGATCTGCGGCTCTCCGACCTGATAATCCGACTTGTCGTCGAAATAGATCTTGTCGATGGTGCCGCCGGTGGTGACGATGAGAAGCTGTTCCATGGGCCGGCCGGAGAGTCTGGGTTCGGGAATTATAGGCTTCGCCGCGGAGACGGTCATCGCCCGGTCATCGCCCGGCGACCGCGTGCCGGCGCTCGCTACGGTCAGCGCTTGGCGATCAGCGCTTGCCGAACTTCGCGCGCAGGCCCGAGGCGCTGGAGACGAAGAAGATGAACAACGCCAGCGCGATTTCCGCCAGCGCATACCCGCGCTGCGCGGCATCGGCCCACGCGATCATCACCCCGTGCGAGAACCAGCCCAGCGCGATCACGCCCGACCAGAATCGCGCGCTGCCGCGCTGCGTCCACACGCCGACG
>JAYUIZ010000202.1:0-2782 GCA_043765595.1 Lysobacter sp.
TACGCCAAGCGCTATCCGGTGCAGGATTACTACCGTGCAACCTGATCGTCGCAAGCAGGGTCCAGGTAGGCGCGCATGAACGGCTATATCACTCTGGCGCTGGTCGCTGTCACCGTGCTGGTGTCCTGGCAGGCATGGGAGCGTCCCATGCTGATGGATCGGCTGATCCTGTGGCCGCCGGCGATCGACCGCCACAAGCAGTACGACCGTCTGCTGACGCATGGCTTCATCCATGCCGACGGCATGCACCTCATCTTCAACATGCTCACGCTGTATTCGTTCGGTGGGCTGATGGAAACCTACTTCGGCGCGAGGATCGGGCCGGTCGGCTTCCTGCTGTTCTATCTGTCAGCGGTCGTGGTCGCGATCCTGCCGACGTTCATGCGCCACCGCCACGATGCACGCTATCGCAGTCTCGGGGCATCGGGTGCGGTATCGGCAGTCCTGTTTGCATCGATCCTGCTCGACCCTTGGTCGGGGATCTATCTGTTCTTCATCCCGATTCCTGTGCCGGCGTTCGTTTTTGCCGGTCTGTACGTCTGGTACAGCATCTGGATGGACAAGCGTGGTGGCGACAACATCAATCACAGCGCCCACCTGTGGGGCGCGCTTTACGGTGTGATGTTCACCTTGCTGCAGCAGCCGGCGCTGGCGCCGCATTTCCTGCAGCGTCTGGTCAGCCCGGAGTTCGGCTGACCAGACGGCAGGCCGCTCATGCGGCGTAGGCGCCCCGGGTGATCTCGCCGCCGTAGGTTTGCTGCAGGCGTTTCTGGATGACGTAATCCAGCAGCTGGTACTCGCGGTTGGTGGTATCGCCCTCGCGGGACAGGTCGTAAATCCGGGCGACGACCACATCGTCGCTGACATTGCTGGCAGGGGCATCGAACTGCATGGGGAACTCCTCTTGCTGAAACGAAGGTGGGGCCGGGGAACACGCTGCACGGGTGTTTGAAGAGTGTTCAAGCATGAAGCGTGCCAACGTTTCGGATGGCCTGCGGGGGAGCGGATCTGCCGCAGTGCGTCACTCCCCACCGGTCGTTGGTCGCGGCTGACCCATTGGGTCGCACCTGTCGACAGGACTTCAGGCGCGCCGTGCCTTCGGCCCTCCGTTCAGATAAAACCACTGTATTTATGCGGGTTTCCGATCCAAGATTGGTGCGCCTTGGGCGGGATCTGGCCGCTTGACCCTCGAGGCTCAAAAAAGTTCCGTCCCCTACTTCCCCAAAGTATGACGTTGTGGTGTATGGTGCGCGTACTGTTCCAAGCGGGATCACGGTACATCGTGGCCCGATGCGGTAGATCCAAGGTTGCAAGCCGGCAGCGGCCTGCCCTGTAATGCTCTCCTTGGAGGGCTTTGCAGGCGGGGTTACACTCGGTCAAGCCCAGACGATCCGCTCATCGTTCGCGTTACCCCTGGCTAGACAGTCGCGGTGCCGTAAGGCCCCGTGTATCCACCCAACTGTTTATTGAGGAGTAATAACCCATGTCCGATCGTCAAAATGGCGTCGTGAAGTGGTTCAACGATGCAAAGGGATTCGGCTTCATCACCCCGGAAAGCGGCCAAGATCTTTTTGTCCACTTCCGCTCGATCCAAGGCACTGGTTTCAAGTCTTTGCAGGAAGGCCAAGCGGTCTCCTTCAAGGTCGTGCAGGGCCAGAAGGGCCTGCAAGCCGACGAAGTGCAGCCGCAGTAATATCCATCATGACTGGGCCCTAGGCGCAAGCGCCGGGGCCCTAGCTATTGGTTAGTTTCTTGTTTCACCGGATCTTGCATTCACCCTCACCGGGCCGCGGATCCATCCAACAATTTTTCAGGAGTAATTCAAATGTCAGATCGTCAGAGCGGTACCGTCAAGTGGTTCAATGATGCCAAGGGCTTCGGCTTCATCACCCCGGAAAGCGGTCAGGACCTCTTCGTCCATTTCCGTTCGATCCAGGGCAATGGCTTCAAGTCGCTGAAGGAAGGCCAGCAGGTCACCTTCAAAGTTGTGCAGGGCCAGAAGGGTCTGCAGGCCGACGAAGTCCAAGCGCTCTAATTCAGCGCTTTCGAGACACGACCCCGGGCGTTCGCGCCCGGGGTTTTTATTGCGCGTCGTTTGCCGCGTATGTCCGCCCCACGTTTCGCCGCCGATGTTCGTTATCCTGATGGCATACCCGATCTGGGTCGGGTAAGGAGGCCCGCCATGCGTCCACTCATGTCCAAGCATTCGAAGTCACCCTACACGCGTCCTACCCTGATGATCATGGCTGTAATGGCCATCGTCCTGCTGCCGGTCGCCTGCAAGAAGGATAAGGATGCGCTGCCGCTTCCTTCCGATACGCCCACCGCCGTCACGCCGGCGCAGCCTGCGCCTGTCGAGCTGAAAGACGTTATCGAACAGGATGCCCGTTACATCATTGGTATCAGCTACCCGCTTGAGGCGAACAAGTATCCTGGTCTTGCGGAAGCACTCCGGCGTTATGCTGAGGGCGCTCGCGCAGAATTGCTTAAAGCGGTGCAGGACAGCGATGCGGCCAAGCAGCCCAGTCCGTACGATCTCACCCTCAATTTCACGCTGCTCGCGGAAACTCCCGAGTTGGTGGCGGTGGCCGCGGACGGCGCCGCGTTCAGCGGCGGTGCCCACGGCGCGCCGCTGGTCGCGCGCTTCGTGTGGCTGCCGCAGCAGGACAAGATGTTGACCGCGAACGACCTGTTTCCCGATCCGAAAGCTTGGAACACGATTTCCGACTTCGCACGCGAGCAGCTGCATGCATCGCTCTCGCAGCGGGTCGATGCCGACGAG
>JAYUIZ010000203.1:0-2777 GCA_043765595.1 Lysobacter sp.
TGATCGGCCTGACATCGGTGGTCGGCGCGGTGCTGGGCTCTGCGGGCGTCGTCGGCCTGGTGCTGGGTTTCGCGTTCCGCGACATCGCCGAGAACTACATCGCTGGCATCCTGCTCAGCGTGCGCCGGCCGTTCGAGCCGGGCGAGCACGTGGTGATCGACAATCGCGAGGGCAAGGTGATTTCGGTCAACTCGCGCTCGACCGTGCTGATGACTCTCGACGGCAATCATCTGCAGTTGCCGAACAGTCTGGTGTTCAAATCGGTGGTGCTGAACTACAGCAAGAATCCGAAACGCCGTTTCGATTTCAGCATGCTGATCGACGGCAGCCAGTCGATCCGCGAAGCGCAAACCATGGCGATGGCCGCGATCGCGAAGGTTGAAGGCGTGCTGGACGAACCGGCGCCGGCGTGGACGGTGGTCGAATTCGGCGCAGCCGGGATCCAGCTGCGTTTCTACGGCTGGGTTAACCAGCACGACAGTGACATCGGCAAAGTCCGCAGCGAGGCGATCCGGCAGGTGAAGTCGGTTTTCGCCCAAGCCGACATCGAAGCTCCGCGAACGACTTATCACATCGTGACGTCGCGCGAACGCGATGCGAAAGAAGTCGAAGCGGTGGACGAGTCGCTGCAAAACGGCGTGGACACTTCGGTCAATCGTGAAATCGATGTGCAGGTCGCCAAAGCGCGCGCCGACGACGCCGGGGTGAACCTGTTGCAGACGGATACCGGCAGGTCTTGATCGCGGAAACAGCGCATCGGCACCGCGCGCGTCGCGGCATTCCATCTTCCATCATCAAAGGATCGCTCGACATGCGTCATGCAACCCGACTCGCGCTTGGCCTTCTCCTTGCTGGCCTGTCCTCACTGTCGTTCGCCACGACTCCGAGCAACGGTCTGGATACCGCCGCGCGGGCAAGATTGGTAGGCGATCACGCCGTGACCCTGCAGTGGTTGGGCTGGGGCGACCTGAGCCGCGCCGGCAAGGTTGTGGTGGAAGATCGCGGCGACACGCTGTGGCTGAGCGGCGAGCAGAATGGCGAAGGCGAGAATGCCGGCGACTATCTGCGTCTATCGGGCAAGATCGTGTCCGCAAACAGGGATGGCTTCGTGTTCGTCGGCGACATCACCACCCGCGTCAACCACATCGCCGCCGGCATCGAATGCAAACGCAGCGGCACCTTCACCTTCAAGACTACGGGCATCCGCAAATATTGGCGCATGCAGGAGATGACCAATCCCTGCGACCCGGTGACCGATTATGTGGATGTGTATTTCCGCGGCATATGAAAAACGGCTGGCATTCTGAACGGAACCGCCGTGCATCGCACACGGTTCCGGGGTATTCATCCGAAGCGGCATAGGGTTCGGCCACGGAGCAAACGGCTCCCGCCCCAATCCTGTTTCGGAGGTCGATATGAAAACCCAGATCCTTGTTGCTGCCATGGCACTGTCCACGCTCTCGCTTGCCGGCTGCGCGACCAGCCCGTCCGGCGGTTATTCCAGCGGCAGCGGCTCCGCATACGGTAATTCGCAGGCGTCGTGCTACGACTGCGGCACCGTGACCCGCATTGAGCAAGGTGCCGGCAGTCGCGCGCCGAATGCAACCGGCGCAGTGGTTGGCGCAGTGATTGGCGGTCTGGCCGCACGCGAACTGGCGAACAACCGCACCGACAGCGAAGGCAAGCAGAACACCGCCACGGTCGGAGGTGCAGTCGCCGGCGGCGTGGTCGGCAACGCGATCCAGAACCGCGCCGGCACCGGTTACAACATCTTCGTGCGCATGCGCGACGGCCGCGAGGTAGTGGTGTCGCAGGACGATCTGAACGGCATCCGCGAGGGTTCAAGCGTCCGCATCGCCAACAATCGTGCGGCGCTGTATTGATTGTTCCAGCATTGCCCGGATGAAGAGAAGCCCGCATCCAGTGCGGGCTTTCTCTTGGGCGAGACACGTTGTCGTCAACGCGTCATTCGACCACCACCGGAATCTTCCCGATCCTCGCCTGCCATTCGCGCGGACCGGTCTTGTGGACCGATTCACCGGTGGAATCCACGGCAACAGTCACCGGCATGTCCTCCACGGTGAATTCGTAGATCGCTTCCATGCCCAGGTCGGCGAAACCGGCGACGCGCGACGCCTTGATCGCTTTCGACACCAGATACGCGGCGCCGCCGACGGCCATCAGATACACCGACTTGTGTTTGCGAATCGCGTCGATGCCGGCCGGGCCGCGCTCGGCCTTGCCGACCATGCCCAGCAGGCCGGTCTGCGCCAGCACCTGTTCGGTGAACTTGTCCATACGCGTGGCGGTGGTGGGGCCGGCGGGGCCGACCACTTCGTCGCGCACCGGGTCGACCGGGCCGACGTAAT
Organism: Lysobacter sp.; assembly: GCA_043765595.1. Classification (GTDB taxonomy): domain Bacteria; phylum Pseudomonadota; class Gammaproteobacteria; order Xanthomonadales; family Xanthomonadaceae; genus Lysobacter_I. The sequence continues at coordinate 2,370 of JAYUIZ010000203.1, forward strand.
AAATGAAGCGGCCCTTGAAGTCGACTGGCAGCGGCTCGCCCTTGTTGAGCATGTCGACCATGCGTTTGTGCGCGGCGTCGCGGCCGGTCAACAACTTCCCGTTCAACAGCAGCACGTCGCCCGGCTTCCAGCTGAGCACGTCTTCAGGCGTGACCGTATCCAGATTCACCCGACGGCCCTTGCTGGCGTCGTAGGTCAATTCAGGCCAATCGGCCAGCGACGGCGGGTCCAGCATCACCGGGCCACTGCCATCGAGGGTGAAGTGCGCGTGGCGGGTGGCCGCGCAGTTCGGGATCAGCGCCACGGGCAGATTGGCGGCGTGGGTCGGGTAATCCTTGACCTTGATGTCGAGCACCGTGGTCAGACCGCCCATACTGGATTTACTTATAGACAAGGCTACCCCAAATC
>JAYUIZ010000204.1:0-2775 GCA_043765595.1 Lysobacter sp.
TAGGAGGGGCTTCAGCCCCGAGCTAATCCATCGGGCCAGCAGACCCTCCTACAGCGCGCGGTCTTCCGGCCCCAACGCCTGCGTCAGCGCTTTCGCAGCTGCCTGCACTACCGGAATCACCCGGTCGTAGGCCATCCGGGTCGGGCCGATCACCCCCAGTACGCCCACCGTCCGTCCGCCCACGCCGTAGGACGAGGTGACCAGCGATACGCCGTCCAGCGGCGCCATCCCGCTTTCCTCGCCGATGAAGATCCGCACCCCGGGCGCGTGCAAAGTGCGTTCCAGCACCTGCAGGATCTCGCGCTTGCTGGCGAAAGCCTCGAACAGCTCGCGCAGGCGGTCGAGATTCGACAGGTCCTGCACCCCGATCAGCCGGGTCTGCCCGGCCACCAGCATGTCCTCGGCATCGCTGGCCAGCGCCTGATCGGCCAGTTCCAGCGCCTGCGCCATCAGCGTTTCCATTTCCTGCTTGGCGCTGCGCAGTTCGGTCAGCAGCATCGCTCTGGCCTCCGTCAGCGGCCGACCGGCGTAATGGGTGTTCAGATGCTGGGCGATGCGCTCCAGCTCGCCGGGTTCGTAATTGCGACGGGTGTGAAGGATCCGGTTCTGCACATCGTTATCGGCGAACACCAGAATCGCCAACACCCGCTGGCCGTCCAGCGGCACGAAATCGACGTGTTTGAAGGCGAACTGCTCGCGCTTGGGCACGCTCACCACGCCGACGAAATGGGTCATCGCCGAGACCAGCTCCGACGCGCTGCCCAGCAGACTCTGGGTGCCGGCGCCCGGCGCCAGCTCCGAGCGCAGCCGCGACACTTCGCCGTCGGCCAACGGCTGGATCTGCAGCAGGCTGTCGACGAACACCCGATAGCCCTGCGAGGTCGGCACGCGCCCGGCCGACGTGTGCGGCGCTGACAGCAGGCCCACGTCCTCCAGCTCGGCCAGGATGTTGCGGATCGTGGCCGGGCTGATGTCAAGCCCCGCGTGGCGGGCCAGGGTCTGCGACCCCACCGGCTCGCCGTCGCGGATGTAGCGCGAGATCAGCGACCGCAGCAGCAGCCGCGCGCGCGGATCGAGAAGGGAGTCGGTGGGACGAAGCATGCGCACTGATATAGGCCCAGTCGTCGACGGGCGCAAGAGCGCATGCGCAGTCTCGACCGGTGAGACAGAAGCGCGATGAAGTACCGCACCGCACGCGAAAACGCACCTTTCTTCCTTCCCCACTCGCTCGCCGGGCATCGGAGCGGCAGACTTTGAGGCACACTTCGCCCCATGCTGACCCATCTCTCTATTCGCGATTTCGCCGTCGTCTCGTCCACCGAGCTGGAATTCGGCCCGGGCATGACCGTGATCTCGGGCGAAACCGGCGCCGGCAAATCGCTGCTGGTCGACGCCTTGGGCTTCCTGTCCGGTCTACGCGCCGACAGCGGCATGGTCCGCCACGGTGCCGAACGCGCCGAGCTGAACGCCGAATTCGACCTCAGCGACCGGCCGGAAGCGCTGGCGTGGCTGCAGGAACAGGAAATGCTGGATGAAGGCCGCGACGACGAGGCGGCCTGCCAACTGCGGCGCACCCTGCGCTCCGACGGCGGCTCGCGGGCTTGGATCAATGGCCGGCCGGTGACGGCAACCCAACTGGCGCAACTGGCCGGGATGCTGGTCGAGATCCACGGCCAGCACGAGCATCAGGCCTTGTTGTCCCGCGCCAGCCAGCTCAATCTGCTCGACGCTTTCGGCCGTCACGATCCGGCGCTGGGCGCGGTACGCGACGCCGCCGCGAGCTGGTCTACGCTGCTGCGCGAGCGCGATGCGCTGTCGAAGACCGGGGATGTTTCCGACCGGATCGAACTGCTGGAACATCAGTGGCGGGAGCTTGACCGCGAGACTTTGGAACCCGCATCCATCGCCGGCCTGTTCGCCGACCACCGCCGCCACGCCAACGCCGCCGGGCTGATCGAGACCTGCGAGCGCGGCCTCGACCGGCTGGGCGGAGATGAAACGCCGTCGCTGCTGCAGACCCTGCTGCAACTGCGCGGCGACATCGCCCGCGCCCGCAATGACGAACCGCGGCTGGGCGAAGTTGACGGCATGCTGGACGCCGCCGCGATCCAGATCGACGAAGCTACCCGCCTGCTGCAGCGCATCCGCGATGATCTCGACCTCGACCCGGACCAGTTCGAAACGCTGGAGCAGCGCCTCGGCCGCCTGCACGAACTCGGCCGCAAGCACCGGGTCGCGCCGGAAAGCCTGTTCGAGGTGCGCGACCGGCTGGCGGCCGAACTGGACGCCCTGCGCAACGCCGGCACCCGCCTGACCAAGCTGGATGGCGAGATCGGCAACGCCGCGACCGGCTGGCGCGAGGCCGCAAGCGCGCTGACCGCTATCCGTCGCGCCTCCGCATCAGCGCTGTCGCAGGCCACCACCGAGCTGATTGCCGAACTTGGCATGGGCGGCGGCCGGTTCGAGATCGTGCTGGAACCCAACGAGGCTGAACGCCCCGACCCGCTGGGTGCGGAGCGGGTGGAATTCCTGGTCTCGGCAAACCCCGGTCAGCCGCCGCGCTCACTGCGCAAGGTCGCTTCGGGCGGCGAACTGTCGCGGGTGTCGTTAGCGATCGAGGTCGCCGCGCTGGGCTTGGACGCCGTGCCGACGATGGTGTTCGACGAAGTGGACTCCGGCATTGGCGGCGCGGTCGCCGAGATTGTTGGCCAGAAACTGCGGGCGCTGGGCGAAAAGCGCCAAGTGCTGTGCGTCACCCATCAGCCGCAGGTCGCT
>JAYUIZ010000205.1:0-2774 GCA_043765595.1 Lysobacter sp.
TGGGAACTGCCGGCGTATTCACCCGCTACTCCGGCAATATCAACACCCAGATGTGGCAGTTCTCGCCCTGGAACAAGATTGGCAAGCTGTATTTCACCACGCCAGGCGGGGGCAGCAGTTACTGCACCGCCAATGTCATCAGCCAGAAAAACATCCTGGTCACTGCGGCCCACTGTTTGTACACCCGCGGCCAGGGTTGGCATCGCAATTTCCGCTTCGTGCCGGCAGATCGCTTCGGTGTGGCGCCCTACGGTGTCTACGGCTGGCAGTCGGCCGGCATCATGACCAACTGGATCACGATCGGTGGACGTCCATGGGACGTCGGCATGATTCGGCTGAGCAATAATCTGAGCACCGGAATCCCGGTCACCAGTTATGTAGGCTGGTTGGGCCGCACATGGAATCAGCCTTACATCATGAGCCTGCATTCGGTCGGCTATGCCAGCAATCTAAGCACGCAATACACCCATATCTGCGCGGCGGAGAGTTTCAGCGGTGGAGTGGATGTTCTGGCCAAGGGTTGCGACATGACCTACGGCAGCAGTGGCGGCGGCTGGTTGCTTCGCTATCACCCGTATTCGAGCAGCAGCGCGCACAATTTCGTTACCGGCGTGACCAGTGGCCCCTACCCCGGTGGGTTTGGCACGACCTTCGTCGGACCGCGTTTCAGTTCTGCCAATTTTGTTCCGCTATGTAGTTTTTACGGTTGCTGAATGCTGTTAGGCCGCTGCTTGCGGGTAGGCATACATGCGCCCGCAAGCAGCGCCTGCGACCATATCGGTCCAGTGTGGAAACGGGTCAAGTTGATTTCCCCAAATTAGATCTCGGCCGCCTGTGTGGTTTAACTTCCACGGAGCGCTGCGAGAGCGTTTCGATTTGCCGACGGAATCGCCCGCCGCTCCAAGGCTTCTGCTGCTGCGTATGCATGCGCAACGCATTGGTGTCGTGCGTGTCCATGCTGGCGAACATTCGACGATGTGCCCGGCACCTATGGCTTGGATCATCCGCGAGACCCCGCTTGATTCGCGCAGTGTCGTCAGCAGATGCGCATGGTTGGATCAATACATAGGCGTGCAGACCGCAATCGTAACGGAGCGCAGCCTCGCCGAGTTCCCGACGGTAGCGAAGATAGTCGGCGGCATCCGCAAAACAAGCTTGCCGGTCGTTGCCGCGATGGACTATATGTTGCGGAATTCCGGGCAGATCAAGACGGGGCAGGCAGGCCATGTCGGATCCTTCATGCGGACATGAGGGTTGCCGATACGGCGGCTCCGGCCGATCGGGGATCGCCGCGATATGATGTAGGGAAATGAACCTGACCCAATGGGTCCCCAACTGCGGAATCTCCCCTCATGACCCTCTCGATGCACACCGCGTCCGTTCCCGTGTTCCAGCAGATGCTCACTGCGCTTGCTGGCGTGTTGACCAAGGCTGACACCCACGCCGCCGAGCGCAAGATCGAACCCGCAGCGCTGCTGCAGTCGCGACTGTTTCCCGATATGTTCCCGTTGGCGCGGCAGGTGCAGATCGCCTGCGATTTCGCCACGGGCGTATCAGCGCGGCTTGCCGGCGAGGACGTCCCAGCCTACGAGATCGGCGACCAGACGTTCGCCGACCTGCAGCAGCGGATTGCTGCGACATTGGCCTTCATCGGTGGATTGGACGCGGCGCGATTTGAAGGTGGCGAGGCGCGCGAAATCGTGTTGCGCCCCGGCACGCCGAAGGAACGCAGCATCGGCGGCCAGGCCTACCTGCTGGCGTATGGGCTGCCGCAGTTCTTCTTCCATGTCACCACGGCGTACGACCTGCTGCGCCACAACGGCGTGGAGATCGGCAAGAAAGATTTCATGGGTGCGTACTGACGAACGAACGTGGGCAGAGCACAACTGGCAGGGCGGGTGAAACCCGCCACGTCGGAGTTGGCCGTACCGCGGACTACGACGAATCGTGAGGCAGCGTGATCTGGTCGTATGCGGTGCTTCAATTGCAGAAGGCGGGTTGTCACCCGCCCCATGATGCTGCGGTTGCTATTATCGGCGCATGGCCAAGCTCTTGCTCAATCTACGCAATGTGCCCGACGACGAGGCGGACGATGTGCGTGCGTTGCTCGACAACCACGACATCGCGTACTACGAGACGTCGCCCGGGTTCTGGAATATTTCGCTGGGCGGCATCTGGGTGCGCGAAGATGCGGCCTTCGCTGAGGCCAAGCGTCTGATGGGCGTGTATCAGGCGCAGCGCGGTGCGCGCGTCCGGGCCGAGAACGATGCGGCCCGCCGGGACGACACGGCGGGCACCTTCTGGACGGTGCTGCGCAACGAGCCGATGCGCGTGTTGGCTGCTGTGCTGGGCATCCTATTCGCGATCGCGCTGGTGCTGCTGCCGGCGTTGCTGCTGCTGCGGAGATGAACTAGTGGCGGGTGTTGCGCGCCTGCCTATCGAATAAACAGCGGCTCCGCATCCATCAAACGCCCGATGCTCAGGACATTTCCGATAAGGACGTGATCGTTCGAGGACCGACGGGCGGAAGCTCCGCCCCTGCAGACTCTCGCAAGGTCAATGAAATCCCATCGGGGTGAAGCGAAAAAACCTGTGCCGCATGCGACGTAGCCGACGCCGTTACTGGTCCAGTGCGTGGTGGATCAGTAGCACGCATTGCGACGCGAACAGCATGGTCGGTCCCAAGGTGATTTTTTTCGCGCCCATGCGTTCGAGGCCGGGGATGGTTTTTTTCGGCATCGGGATATGGTCGGTGAGCAGGAAGCAGGGATTGT
>JAYUIZ010000206.1:0-2772 GCA_043765595.1 Lysobacter sp.
GAACTGCGCGAACCGGAGGCCCTGCACTGCTTCGTCAACAAAACGCTGGCGCCCGGTTACATCGGCTGGGTGACGCAGAGTCCGACCGGGGTGCAGTTCGGTCTGGCGTTCCGGCATCGACCGTCGCGCAGCGGCACGCCGGACATCGATGCGCTGCGGGCGCTGGTCGGCCACCGCATCGGCATTCCCGATGACCTCACGCCCAGCGCGATCCGCGCCGGACTGATTCCCTGCGGCGGCCCGGTCACGCCGCTCGCACGACCGGGGGTGATCCTGACCGGCGACGCCGCCGGCATTGTCTCGCCGGTGACCGCCGGCGGCATCCATTCGGCGTGGCAGCACGGCTGGACGGTGGGCGAAGCCGTCGCCCGCCATCTGCGCGACGACGGGCCATCGCCGGAGCGCATCGCCGAACGCGCCGCGCCGCGCTACCGCATCAAGCGCGCGCTGCGCTGGGCCTTCGACCATGCGCAGATGGACTGGCCGTTCGACCTCATGCTGGGCTCCGCGCCGATGCGCTGGGCGGCGGAACGGGTGTATTTCCATCGAAACGCACCGGATGCGTAACACGATGCCGAAGTCGGCATTATCAAGATCAAAATAATTAAGGGCCTGTGCTGCCAGCCGGAACCGACTTGTTACAACCCTGATTGATCAGCTGTTTGTCAGCAAAAGCACGGTCGAGATTTCGCCCATATTCGTTGTATTTGTTATAGATGATGGCGAGGCAGGACAGACGTGATTGATCGTCCTGCCCATCAACTAATGGCCCCGAGCCCATCATATTCAAGGCCTTAGTGCCATCGGCGGATTTGTAGAACTGCTCCCAACCATTGGGACACCGTGTGTACAACCCGGACTGCGGATGGCAGATCATCACACCGTCGTCCGGATCCGGCGGACGCTTCAAGCCACCTGTCGCCTGAATCAGGCAAAAGCCATGCTTCACTGTTGTCAACGGACTGGTGAGGAACTTCAGAATAAATTTCTCACCCTTTCGACGCACCGTCGCCACGCTTAATCTGCCCTTGAAGAGACCACCTCCAATCATGCAATCCGCATATTTCACCAGATTCGCACCCGCAGACAAATCCTCCGCCTGTTTCTCGGTAATCTCAGCTTGAAATTCGATTTGCTCGGGAAGTTGAGCATCAACGGCATTTCCGCCCTGTGGGTCGTTCGCGTTCCTCAGCTCGACGGTTGTGACCGCAACCTCCGCGGTACTCCAATCACCGCACTCGTCTTTCTGCGCCACGCTTACGGTATGCGGACCTGGACGAACCATCGAAAAAGTCCACTGCGGCCGATTCGGAGTGTTCAGCGCGTCGTACCATGCATTTTCGAGAACACGCCCGCCCATGGCATCGCCGTCGAGCGCGATCCGAGTTTCGACCGGGTAGGAACGCGGGGGCAGACGATGCTGAAGCAACCCGCCCGGACTGACTCGCTGCCACGTCACCACAATGCCGCCTCTATCGTCATAAACGGCGCTCAGCTGACTGACCGTGGACTGGATCTTGCACAGCGCCGCTTTCTGCGCGGGCGTGAGAGAACCACCGGACGCATTCACAGTCGCTGAGAATAGAAACAGACAAAGTCCGAAATACGCCCTGACATTCATGTTTTTCTCCTGCCTTGCCGCGATCGGCCGGTGTGGTCGACGGATGCGGATATCACCCCTGTGTACCCAACCTAAGGGGTCGCAGTATCCATACGCAAGCGTCTTGCCCGTCGATCCACGCATCCGGATACGATGCGGCACGGGCCGCACAAGCGTCAGCGATCATTTCAGCTCGAAACTGTCACTATCCAGCATCGCCGGAAAATGCTCACGATGCGCGGCGAGTGCTTTCGCCTGCAGGGTGACGGTGACGACGACATCCTCATCGCCGCATTCATTGACCGGATGGCCGAGGAAATCGATCACCGCGCTGTCACCTGCATAGTGCAGATCGTTTCCATCGGTGCCAACGCGGTTGAGGCCGGCGACATAGCACAGGTTCTCGATGGCGCGGGCGCGCAGCAGGGTTTTCCACGGATAGGCGCGCGCTGACGGCCAGTTGGCGACGTACAGCAGCAGATCGTAGTCGAGCTGGCCCGGGCGTTCCACGTTGTAACGATTGCGCGAAAACATTGGGAAACGCAGGTCGTAGCAGACCAGCGGGCAGATCCGCCAATCGCGCCATTCGACAACAAGGCGGTCACGACCGGCGGCGTAGCGTTCGTGCTCGCCGCCGAAACGGAACAGATGGCGTTTGTCGTAGCTGCGCAATTCGCCGTCGGGCGTGGCAAACAGCAGGCGGTTGAAAACGTTGTCGCCAACGCGCAGTTGCACGCTGCCGCAGATCGCGGCGTCCAGCGCGAGCGCCTGCTCGCGCAGCCACACGACGGTCGGGCCATCCATGGCTTCGGCCTGGGCGATGGCATCGTTGGAGAAGCCGCTGGTGAAGGTTTCCGGCAGCAGCACCAGATCGGTTTTCCCGCGCAGGCCGGCGATCAAGTCGCCGTAGTACTCGCGGTTGCCGGCAGGATCGTGCCAGCGGGTAGCGCCTTGGACGAGGGTGATGCGCAGATCGTTCATGAGAAACCCGTTTGTGGGAGCGACGCGAGTCGCGACTTGCTATGAAGACATTCCGCAGTCGCGACTTGCGTCGCTCCCACAGGAGCAGGGCTCAGGTTTCGGCCTGGGCGATGGCGTCGTTGGAGAAGCCGCTGGTGAAGGTTTCCGGCAGCAGCACCAGATCGGTTTTCCCGCGCAGGCCGGCGATCAAG
>JAYUIZ010000207.1:0-2770 GCA_043765595.1 Lysobacter sp.
CGGAGCTGGTGGTGAAAGAAGTGCACGGTGCCGGCGGATACGGGATGCTGGTCGGACCGGCGTCGACCAAGGCCGAAATCGAAGATTTCCGTGCGCGCATTCTCGCCGACCCGTCGAACTACATCGCCCAGCCGACGCTGTCGCTGTCGACCTGCCCCACCTTTGTCGAAAGCGGGTTGGCGCCGCGACATATCGATCTGCGTCCATACGTACTGTCAGGCAAGCGCATCCAAGCGATGCCGGGCGGGCTCACGCGGGTGGCGCTACGCGAGGGCTCGCTGGTGGTGAATTCGTCGCAGGGCGGCGGGACCAAGGACACCTGGGTATTGGAGAGCTGACCGCATGCTGTGCAGAACCGCCGACGATCTGTATTGGGTGTCGCGACACATGGAACGCGCGGAAAACACCGCCCGCTTGATCGATGTCACCACCCGCATCGCAATGCTGCCCGAGCGGCTGGATCGCGGCAAGGCGCAGGCCGCGCCGTGGCGGCGCGCGCTTGACGCGCTGGACGCAGTTGATCTGTGCATGAAACGCTACGGCAGTATCGACGCCGACACCGTGCTGGATCATCTGCTGCTGTCGCCAGACAATCCATCGTCGATCCTCAGCTGTCTACGCGCGGCGCGCGAATCGGCGCGTGCGCAGCGGGTCGCGATCACCTCGGAAATGTACGAAGACCTCAACGCGTCGTGGCTGGAAATGCGCGGTCTTGGCACCGCCAGCATCCGCCGCGAAGGGCTTAGCAATATTCTCGAACGGGTGAAGAGCCGCTCGGCGTCGTTCCGCGGCGTCACTATCGGTACGCTGGGACGCGGTGAGGGTTATCACTTCATGCAGCTGGGCGTGTTCATTGAACGCGCCGAGTGGGCGATCCGTCTGCTCGATGTGGTCGGCAGCGATCGCGATATGCCTGAATGCGGCGAGGCGCGCGACACCGTTGAATACTTCCAGTGGAGCGCGCTGCTGCAATCTTTATCAGCATTTGAAACCTATCGTCGCCTGCACCGGCAGTCGGTCACGCCGGCCGGCGTCGCGGAAGTGATGCTGCTGCACGACGCCAACCCACGCTCGCTGCAGACCTGCACGCATCAACTGCATCAAGTACTGCGAACCCTTGCGGGCGGACAAACTCTGGAGGTGGTGCGCAAAGCCGGCGCGCTGTCTGCGCACACGCGCTATGCTCGGATCGACGAAATTCTCGCCGACGGGCTTGAGCCTTGGCTGCAGAACGCGATGGAACGGCTGGACCGCCTGGGCAGTGCGATCCACAGGCAATTCATGACCACCGCAGACATCATCGAAGCGCTGCCGCCGCGCAAGCCACGGCCACATCCACCGTCGCAACTTCAATTCCAGGCGCAACTCTTGGCCTGATCCGTTTCACACCGCAGCGCCATTCCGGGCAACCTCGGCGCTGCATTCGCGCAGGCATCTTCCTTTCCATGACTTATTGCATCGGGTTGAATCTCGAACACGGCTTGATTCTGGCCTCCGACTCACGCACCAACGCAGGCGTGGACGACATCCGTCGCACCGGCAAAATGCGGTTGTTCGTGTCCGAGGGCGAATACGTCGTCGCTGCGCTGTCGGCCGGCAATCTGTCGCTGACCCAGAACGCACTGAACCTCATCGATCAGCGCTCGACACTGGACGGCGGCCGGCCGGGTATCGGCAAGTCCACCTCGATGTTCGAAGTCGCGCAGCTGATCGGCGATGCGCTGCGCGAAATCCGCAAGCGAGACGAAGCCTACCTGCGCGACAGCGGCATCGACCCCAACGGCAGTTTCATCGTCGGTGGCCAGATCCGCGGCGAAGCGCCGCGTCTGTTTCTGGTGTATTCGGAAGGCAATTTCATTGAAAGCTCACCGGAAATGCCCTACTTCCAGACCGGCGAAAGCAAATTCGGCAAACCCATTCTCGACCGCGTCATCACCCCGGAGACTTCGCTCAGCGAAGCCTGCAAATGCGTCCTAGTGTCGTTCGACTCGACCATGCGCTCGAACCTCTCGGTCGGCCCGCCACTGGATCTGCTGCTGTATCGCCGCGACAGCTTCACCGCCAACCTGCGCCAGCGTCTGGCCGAAGACGATCCCTACCTGCAAACCATCCGCCGCGAGTGGAACGAAACCCTGCGCCGCGGCGTGCGCGAGCTGCCGTGTCCGGAATGGCTGCGGGATGCGGAAGGTTGAGCACTGGCCGGGGTGAAAATAAATTGAAAATGTTTTGAACCTTATTTGAAACTGCTGCGACTGATCACTATCTGATCAATAGGGATGCAGATAAAAAATGAGGAACATACGATGAAAATCAGGAACTGGATGATGACGTCCATGCTCGGGGCGTTTGTCGTCGCTATGGCGCCCTCAAGTGCCCAGACAGCAGAGCGCATGGCCTCTCCTGCCGCCGCTGCGGTTCTGCCGCCCGAGGTCATCGATACTGTAAAAATACGCTAAAGCGGATCAGCGCTTCTGCCGACACCAACGCAGTCATGATTGAAGCGGTAGCGGTCCATGACAGCGATATCGTTAGAGCCATGCTCCTTCAGAATGGCGCTTCAGCGGCATTGCTGAGCTCAACGCCTATCGACGCGGAAGGGTCCAGCAAGGGGCCCAGAAAATTCAACTCGCACATAATCTATTTCGACATGATTCCCAGCCCGCCCAACGCTCCAACGCCAGCGGGTCTGGTCTACCTCCATGGCTATGGATGGGTGGAGTGGAATGATTTCGAGAGTTCATGGTCCTGGTGGTGGTAAGCATTTGTGGTA
>JAYUIZ010000208.1:0-8026 GCA_043765595.1 Lysobacter sp.
ACAAGCCTTATCGAGCGACCCTTCAATGATTGCTTGGTGCTGTATCGGTCTCTTGGTTGAAGCGTCGCGACTTGCGTCGCTCCCACAGACTTGCGTCGCTCACACACAAGCAATAGTTTGCGGTGCTTCGGCAATAGAGCATCATCAGATGCTTCGCCTCAGAGGTGGCGCGCGATTACTGAATCTGGGGGCGGGTGAGTTCATCGCCTGACGCTGGTGAATTTGCTGTATGTGGGAGCGACGCAAGTCGCGACACGCCCTGCCTAACGATTCCTTTAAACGATCGCTTTGTGCCGTATCGGTCTCTCGGTTGAAGCGTCGCGACTTGCGTCGCTCCCACAGACTTGCGTCGCTCCCACAAACTTGCGTCGCTCCCACAAAAGCTATGTCTGTCTCTCGGTGGAAGTGTCGCGACTTGCGTCGCTTTCACAGCCCTGACGGTTCGCGGTATTCAGTAATACAACATCACCAGATGCTTCGCTTCGGCGAAGAACAGCCACCGCTCCACGAAGGCCCCCAACTGGAACGACACCGCACCCACCCACAGCAATGCGGTGGCGTCGCCATGCGGCAGCAGCCACACCGGCAGCGCGCACAGCGCGGGGATCAGCGCGAACAGGGCCACGGAAACGACGCGCAGCTTCTTCGCATGCTTGCGCGCCACGACGAAGCCCATTTCGCGGGTCAGATAGTTCGATTCGGTGTGCGGGCGCTCGAACGTCGAGACCGTGCGCCCGGGCAGGCCCACCGCGTCGCCGGTGTCCAGCGGCAACGGGTCGCGATCAATCGCGCGCCAATACGCGCGCTTGACCAGCCACAGCGCGATGGCGCCGATGACGATGCCCGCGCCGACGATGTTAGGCGCATCGAGCGTGGTGCCTGCGAACGGCCCGAACAGCAGGCCGCCGCCGAGCGCGGCGAACAGCAGATAGCCGGGCACCACTAGCGGATGCTGCCATGCGGGAATCGGTTTGAGCGAGGCGTAGATCATCGCCGTGCAATACAACGCTACGACGCAGCCGAGCGCCAGCACGGCCGCAGTCACGCGCGTCGCCCAGCCGGCGCCGGTCAGCCACATCACCGCGAAAAGCGCCGCCGCGAAGGCGAAGCATGCGATCGCGGCCACGCCTTCGCGCGACATCCACGAACTGCGCCACTGCGAGAATGCGCGCCACACGCGCGCAGGTTTCCCCAGATGCCATAGCGACGCGATGACGCCGACGGCGACCAGCGCCGCGCCGGCGAGCAGTCCGAACATCCAGCCGAGGCCGTCGAACCATTCGGGCTTGCCGCCCAATGCGATGCGCAGCGCAAGCCAGAACCACAGCCCGAAGCCGGTGCCGGAAAGCGTGGTGAAGAACAGGACGGAGAAGGCGGGGTGCATCTCAGGTGCTCACGTCATGCGGCATGTCATTCGCGATCGGCCAAGCAAAAGTGTCATGTCATTCCGAATCTGGCGTAGCCAGTGAGGAATCTGCATTTGGCCATTCGCCACAAGCAGATCCCTCACCCCGATGAAGCAGGGATTCGGGATGACAGTGTCGGGTGTGATGGCCGTCATCGCGACAACACCCTGTCGATCCAGCGCAGCAACGGCGGCAATGCGGCGGTATCGAGCGCATCGTCTTGCGCCACGGGCGTTGCCGCTTCGGCATCGCCCGCGCGCCGTGGCCGCTGCGGCAGATAGCGGTTGACCGGGTTGTAGCCGAGTTCCGGCATCAGCGCGACGCCATCGCGTTCGGCGACGAGTTTCGAGACCTTCGAATCCGGGTCGCCCAAGTCGCCGAAATGTCGCGCGCCGGTCGGGCAGGCCTGTACGCAGGCCGGTTGGCGTTCGCTTTCAGGCAGATTCTCGTTGTAGATGCGATCGACGCAGAGCGTGCATTTCTTCATCACGCCTTCGACCGCACTGTACTCGCGCGCGCCGTACGGGCATGCCCACGAGCACAGCTTGCAGCCGATGCATTTGTCCTCGTCGACCAGCACGATGCCGTCCTCGGCGCGCTTGTAGCTGGCGCCGGTGGGGCAGACGGTCACGCAGGCCGGCGTTTCGCAATGCAGGCAACTGCGCGGGAAATGCAGCGTAGTTGCGGGCTGTGCCTGCGTTGAAGCGCAGCCAGTCGTCGCTTCCACCTCGTAGCTGTGGATGCGGTTGAACCACACGCCAGACGGGTCCTTTCCGTACGGCTGCTCGTCGGTGAGCGGCCCGGCGATGCCGCCCGCGTTCCACTGTTTGCAGCTGACTGCGCAGGCGTGGCAGCCGACGCAGGTGTCGAGATCGATCACGAGGCCGAGTTTGATTTTCGACGGCGGCGGCAGGTCGGTCATGTGTGTTCGTTTCCCATCAATATCCAGAGGCCGATCGCCACCACGCCGAGCGTCATCGCGAACAGCGGTGCGATGCCGAACAGGCCGAATAATGCCTCCGTGCCCACGGCATCGCGGCCAGGAGCCGGTTCGGCAGCGGAGACGATCGCCCACAGCAACAGCAGGCTGCCGATCTTGCCGAGCGCGATGCAGGTCCAGCCGGCGATGCATCGAGTGCTCGAATGCATGGCCATCACCCGTGATCCTTGCGACGCATCGTCGCACCGTAGCGAAGTGGCGCGTTATCGGCGGCGTCGCTGGCGACCGGCAGGAACTGCGGCGCGCTGATGCCGGCGGTGTCGGCCTTGCGGATCGAGACGCGCAGGTCGAACCACGCCGCTTGGCCGGTGACCGGATCGGCGTTGGCGTAATCGCCGCGCGGGGTGATGTCGGAGATCAGATGATTGAGCAGGAAGCCTTTCTCGGCTTCCGGCGCGTTGCTCGCGAGCTTCCACGCGCCCTTGCGCTTGCCGATGGCGTTCCACGTCCACACCGTGTCGGCCTGCACGTTGGCGGCGAACTTCGCCTGCACGGTGATGGTGCCGTGATGCGAGGACACTTCGATCCAGTCTTCGTCGGCGATGCCATAGCGCGCGCCGGTGTCGGGATGCAGATACAGCCAGTTGCGCGCGGTGATCTGCCGCAGCCACGCGTTCTGCGAACCCCAGGCGTGGTACATGAACATCGGACGCTGGGTAATGGCGGACAGCGGGAAGGTCTCGCCGCTGGTCTGCGCACCCTCGAAGGGCTCGTACCACATCGGCAGCGGATCGAAGTACGTCGCGACGCGTTCGCGATGCTCGTCTGGCGGCTGCTGCGCGCCGTGGCCCTGGGCGGCAAGGCGGAACTTCTGCAGCGTCTCTGAATACAACTCCAGCACCACCGGTTCGGTGGTGGCGATGAAACCGAAGCGATGCGCCCACTGCAGATAATCGCGGTTCGCCATCTTGTAATAGCGCGCGGATTCGGGAATCGGCGCGTGCCAGAAACCGCCATGCTCGATGTAGCGCAGCAACTGCTGCGGATTCGGCTGGCCCTTGCCGGTTTCACTGCCGTCGGCGCCGCGCCAGCCGGCCAGCAGGCCGACGCCGGGCGCGCGTTCGTGGCGGGTGATGTAGTCGGCGTAGTCGCGATAGGCGGGCATGCCGTCGGCGTCGGTCATCCCGGGTAAGCCGAGGCGCGCGCCCAGATCCAGCAGCACCGACTGGAAGCCGCGCACGTCGCGCGGGCGGCCATCGCTGCCGGTCTGCGTCGCGGGATCGAACACCGGATGCCGAATCGCATCGGAAGCGCCATCGGCGTCGGAAATCGGCCGATCGAGCAGGCTGATCGCATCGAAGCGTTCAAGGTAAGTGGTATCCGGCAGCACCAGATCGGCGTAGGCCACCATCTCGCTGGCGTAGGCGTCGCTGTAGATGATCCGCGGAATTTTGTATTCGCCGCTGGCGTCCTTGTCGGTGAGCCAGTGGATGGTCTCGCGGGTGTTCATCGCCGAGTTCCAGCTCATGTTCGCCATGAACATCAGCAGCGTGTCGATTTTGTACGGGTCGCCGGCATGCGCGTTGCGGATCACCGTGTGCAGCAGGCCGTGTGCGGACAGCGGGTAGGACCATGAGAATGCGTGATCGATACGCCGCGGCTGGCCGTGCTGGTCAACCACCAGATCTTCCGGCCCGTGGACGAAGCCCAGCGGCGCGGCGTCCAGCGTGCCGTTCTCGCGGCGCAGTTTGCCCGGACGGTTGGCTGGCGGTACCGGTTTGGGGAACGGCGGCTGGTAGCGGAAGCTGCCCGGCGCGTCCACCGCGCCCAGCAGCATCTGCAGCACGTGCAGCGCGCGGCAGGTGTGGAAGCCGTTGCTGTGCGCACTGATCCCGCGCATCGCGTGCATCGATACCGGGCGGCCGACCATTTCGCTGTGTTCGCGGCCCCAGCTGTCGGTCCATGCGACCGGCAGACTGAAGTTGCTGTCGAAGGCGGCTTCCGCGAGCTCGCGGGCGATACGGCGGATGGTGTCGGCGGGGATGCCGCAGCGTTCACTGACAGCATCCGGCGAATACTGCGGATCGAGGTAGCGTTCGGCCAGCAGTTGGAACACCGGCATGGCAAGGCGGCCATCGGGCAGGGTGTATTCGCCGACGACGGCGGGGTTGATGTTGATGGCGTTGGCGTCGATCGCTGTCTGCGCCGCACTGTTCCAGCACAGTGGTTTGCCCGCCTCATCCCGCGCGAACAGGCCATCATCCGCGCCGCCCGCATTGCGGATCACCAGCCAGTGCGCGTTCGCATAGCGCACCAGGTAATCCAGATCGATGCGGTCGCTGCGCAGCAGTTCGTGGATCAATGCGAACGCGAACAGACCGTCGGTGCCGGGACGGATGCCGATCCACTCGTCGGCGATGGCGCCGTAGCCGGTGCGTACCGGATTGACCGCGACGATCTTCGCGCCGCGCGCCTTCAATTTGCCCAGGCCGATCTTGATCGGGTTGGAGTCGTGGTCTTCGGCCACGCCCCACAGCATCAGATAACGGGAGTGTTCCCAATCCGGTTCGCCGAACTCCCAGAAACTGCCGCCGATGCTGTACAGCCCGCCCGCGGCCATGTTCACCGAACAGAAACCGCCGTGCGCGGCATAGTTCACCGTCCCGAACTGCTGCGCCCACCAGCCGGTGAGCGCCTGCGACTGGTCGCGGCCGGTGAAGAACGCGAGTTCGTCGGGATTGCGCTCGCGGATCGGTTTCAGCCATGAGGTCGCCAGCGCCAGCGCCTCGCCCCATTCGATCTCGCGGAATTCGCCGCTGCCGCGTGCGCCAGTGCGCAGCAGCGGCTTGCGCAGCCGCGCCGGCGAGTAGTGCTGCATGATCCCGGCCGAACCCTTCGCGCAGAGAACGCCCTTGTTCACCGGGTGATCCGGGTTGCCCTGGATATAGCGGATCTGGCCGTCCTTGATCCATACGCGGATGCCGCATCGGCACGCGCACATGTAACAGGTCGTGGTCTTGAATTCGTCGCCCGGCAAGGGCGACAGGTTAAGACTAGGCTGGTTCGGCGGTCGCGATGACATTCGCCCATTGTGCCTGCCGGGGATGCCGGCAGGCGAGCGCGGCGGGAATGCGGCGGGACTGCGGCTTACTTCGGCACGTCGATCTTGATGGACGGGTCGTTGAAGCGCGAATAGTGAACCGTCATCGTATGGGACTGTTTGCCGACGCTGCCGGTGGTCTGCATCTTCGCCGGATAGCCGTTCATGCTTACCCAGATCAGTGACGTGGTCGCCGGCTTGTGGATGGTCTGGGTCATCCGATACTTCCGGGCCGGTTTGCCGTTGACCGCTTCCATCCCCAGGGCTTCGATCTGCATCTGGTCGATTTCGCGGAACGCACGGTCGGATTCGCGCCATTGGGTCATGGCGCCCTTGGGCATCGGCATCTTCATGGTGCGGCCCTCGATGGTCATGTACATGGTGTTGCCGATCACGTACTGGGTGCCCATCGGCATCTGCATGCGGTAGCGGTCCGGCGCGACGAAGTCCACCGCCATCTTGGGGACGCGCTTGTCGCTGCCTTCCATCGTGACGTGATAGGTCCGCAGCGCCAGAAACTTGACGCTCAGCGCCTTCATATCTTCCTTCGGCCCCGCCCACGCGGTGGTGGCCAGCAACGACAGAGGAAGCAACAGCCAGGCGAGGCGCGGGGCGAGGGTGCAGCGAAGCGGGAACGACATCGGCGATACTCCGGTCATGTGAAGCGGCAATATCC
Source organism: Lysobacter sp. (assembly GCA_043765595.1). Lineage (GTDB taxonomy): Bacteria > Pseudomonadota > Gammaproteobacteria > Xanthomonadales > Xanthomonadaceae > Lysobacter_I. The sequence goes on from JAYUIZ010000208.1 coordinate 6,123, forward strand.
GCAATAGCGCAAAATCCGGACAACACCGGCCACGTCGACGCGCGGCTTGCCGATCAACCATGCAGGACTACGATGGACCCCAGCGACCCGACACTGTGGCGTTTGTGGCTGTTTCTCGGCCTGCTGGCGACACTGTCGCTGGCCGAGCGCATGCGCCCCGGGAGCAATCCGCCGCAGCGGCGTGCACAGCGCTGGCCGGCGCATCTGGCGGTCGTGGCGCTGGATACGCTGCTGGCGCGGCTGCTGTTGCCGGCCGGGGCGTTCGGTGCGGGGCTGTGGGCGCAGTCCGCAGGCATTGGCCTGTTCAATCTTCCCGGCATCGGGTTTCCGTGGTGGCTGCAGGTGTTGCTGAGCGTGCTGCTGCTGGATCTGGCGATTTATTGGCAGCACCGCTGGCTGCACAGCGTGTCGTGGCTGTGGCGGCTGCATCGCACCCATCACACCGACACCACCCTTGACTCCACGTCTGCACTGCGTTTTCACCCGCTGGAAATACTGCTGTCGCTGGCCTACAAATGCGCGCTGGCGGTGGTGCTGGGCGTCGATCCGGCGGTGCTGCTCGCGTTCGAAGCGCTGCTGTCGAGCTTCGCGCTGATTACCCACGCCAATGTGGCGCTGCCGCGGCGTCTGGATGCCGCGCTGCGCTGGGTGCTGGTGACGCCGGCCATGCACTGGATCCATCACAGCACGCATCGCGACGAACAGCAGCGCAACTTCGGCTTCCACATCAGCGTCTGGGACCGGCTGTTCGGCAGCTATGCATCGGCCGCGCGCGACACGCCGCAAACCTTCGGTGTGGAGGGCGTGGACATCGCGCGCGCGACCGGGGTCTTAGATTTGCTGCGCGAGCCGTTTCGCGACGAGGCGGTGCCCGCGTCAACCGGGGAGCCGAAGGTCGCGTAGCCAGAGCGTCAGCGCGGCCTGTGTTGGCGTCGGCGACGACAGGCCGTGCAGCGCTTCGGCGAGTGCGGCGAGATCGTCGATGGTGTCGACATCGCGCAACGGGCGCAGCGATGTCATCGATGCTGCGCCGAGTGCATTCACGAACCGCGATGCGGTGTCGGCCTGCGACCACGGCGTGTCTCGCCAGGCGATATCGGGCACCGCCGTTCGCGTCCCGAACAGCCAGAAGCCTCCGTCTTCGCTGGGGCCAATCACGCTGTCGTGCGCATCCAACGCGGTGCAGGCGGCGATCAGATCATCCGCGCACAGCTGGGGCGCGTCGGCGCCGATCAACACCACACGTCCATGCCGTTCGCGCAGTACATCGCACACATGCCGCATCCGTGCACCGAGATCGCCTTCGCCCTGTGCGATGCGCGGCAGGCCGTGCCAGACCGGTGCGTCCAGGGCGTCGGCTTCCGCAACGGCCCAATACGCCACGAGTCCGGGCAGCGTCGCCTGCGCCTGCATCACGACGTCGGCCACCGCAGCGGCGGCAAGGCGGTGGAAGGCTTCCGCCGCGTCTCGTCCGATCGCCTGCGCCAGCCGGGTTTTCAGCGGCGAATAACCCGGCGTCTTGACGAAAATCGCCAGACCCGCAGCCGCGGCTGTCATCGGCGCGCCTCGCGCCAGGCTTGATCCGCGGTCAGCCGCAGATGTCGCAGCGTCGTACGCAGCCAGCCGCGTTCGGCGTATTTGCGCGCGCTGGTGATCAGTGCAGCGTCGATTTCGCGTAAGGGCAGACCCGCGCGGCGCGCGCGCCACACCAGCGCATGGTCTTCGCCATAGGCAAGCTGCGGATCGAAACCGTCGAGACGGTCGAACTCCAGACGCGGCAGGACCAGAGCCTGATCGCCGAACGGCAGACCGAGTGTTCGCGAGCGCCAGTTCGCGCCCGCGGCATTCACGCGCATCGCCCACTGCAAACCGCGCGGACCATCGTCATCGAAGCGCAGCCGAAA
>JAYUIZ010000209.1:0-2767 GCA_043765595.1 Lysobacter sp.
ATCGCACGCAGTGCGGCCAGCGCCTGCGGGTCGTTGTCGACCGCCAGCACGCGCAGGCCGTCAAGCCCACCGGATGCTGCGGGCACGGTGTCCTGTCGCGGCACTGCGACCGCCGGCAAAGTCAGCGCGAACATCGTGCCGCGCCCCATGCGGCTGCGCAGCCGCAACGGCGCGTCGATCAAACGCGCGATCCGGTCGGCGATGGCCAGGCCCAGACCCAAGCCCTGCCCCGCTGCGTTTTCGCCGCGCCGGAACTCCTCGAAAATCGCGGTCTGCTGCGACGCGTGAATCCCCGGGCCGCTGTCGTGAACTTCAATCCGCAGCCGACCCTGCGCATGACGCACGCCGAGCAGCACGCCGCCGCGTTCGGTGTAGCGGACCGCGTTGGCGAGAAAATTCTGCAGCACCCGGCGCAGCAACTGCGGGTCGGTATGCACCCAGGCGCGGGTGGCGCGGTAGCGGAAACGCAGCCCGCGCTCCGCGGCCAATGCGCGGAATTCGGACGCCAGCGGCTCCAGCACATCGGCCAACGGGAACGCGCGCGGCTGCGGCACCAGCCCGCCCGCCTCCAGTCGCGACATGTCCAGCAGGCCCGAAAGCAGATCGCCGGTGGAATCGAGCGCGCCGCGGATCTGCTGCGCGGTCGCGCGCTGCGCCGCCGCCGGAAGCTGTTCGACCAGCGCGTCGGTGAACAACTGGGCCGCGTGCAGCGGCTGCAGCAGGTCGTGACCGATCGCGGCCAGGAAGCGGCTCTTGGCGTCGTTGGCGCGCTCGGCGTCGGCGCGGGCCTGGTCCAGCCGCACGGTGCGGTCGGCAACGCGCTGTTCCAGCGTCTCGTTGCTGTCGATCAGTTCGGCCTCGGCGCGACGGAATGCGGTGACGTCGGTGAATGTGGCGACGAACCCGCCGCCAGGCATCGGATTGCCGCGGATCTCTACGACAACGTCCTCGACCGAAGCGCCATCGGGAAAGATGCGTTCGCTGACGTAAGGCGTGCCGGCCTGCATGTGGCGCAGACGCTTGTCGACTTCTTCCTCGATCGGATACGCGCTCCAGCCATGGCGCAGGTTGTAGCGCACCAGTTCGGCCACCGGCACGCCAACGCGCAGCAGCGAATGCGGATAACCAAACAGTTCCGCATAGCGGCGGTTCCACGCAACCAGATGCAGATCGCGATCGACGACGCTGATGCCCTGACTCATGTTTTCCAGCGCCGCTTCGAGCAGCCGCTGGTTGAAGCGCAGATCCTGCGAGGCCTCGCCGACGATCGCGGCGACGGTGTCGAAATCGCGGCCAGCCTCGCGGCGGGCAGCGTCCAGCAGCAGCCGCGCCGAGGCGGAACCCAGCACCGCCGCGAGTTCGCGCTCCAGCCGCGCCTCCTGCAGCGCCGGCACCGCACCGTCGACCGGCGCGCCCAGCAGCGCGGCGTCGACGGTCTCGCGCGGCAGGAAGCGGCGGCCGGCGTCGCGCAGGGTATCGAGCGCCAGCCCGCGCGCGCCCACACGCCGCGGACCGCCCTGCCACCACCCGGTGGCGCGGTTCGAAGCGAACAGCGTGACGATGACGCCGGCGAACAGACTCATGGTGACCGCGCGCCCCAGCCGGCTCCAGCCGGTCAGACCGAAAAACGCGTCCGGTGCGAACAGCGACCAGGCGCCCGGGCCTTCGCGCAGCCACACGGTATCGAGCCCGCGCGCTTCCACCAGCGCCGGCACCAGCAGCAGCCACATCCACAGCGCGACCGCAGCGGCGATGCCCAGCATCACCGCGCGCGGCGGCGTCTGCGGCCGCCACAGCGCGAAACCCAACGCAGGCGCAAGCGCACCCAGCGCGGAGAACGACAGCGCGCCGACATCGGCCAGCGCATCGTTGCCGGCGATCAGGCGGCTATAGCCCCACGCCAGCAGCACGATGGCGAGAATGCCGATACGCCGCTGCACCAGCACCGCGCCGCGCAGATCGGGCTGGTCGGAGTCGCGCCGATCGGACGCATTGACCTTGGCGCGGCTAAGACGCGGCGCCCAGACGCCGCGCAGCCACAGCGGCGTGAGCCAGTGGTTACCGATCATCAGACTCAGCGTCACCGTGCTGACGATCACCATGCCGGTGCCGGCGCTCAGGCCGCCGAGGAACGCCAGCAGCGCCAGGTCTTCGCGCCCCTGCGACTGCGGCAGCGCCAGCACGTACAGATCCGACGGCACGCCCTGCGCACCCAGCAGAGCGTCGCCCGCGCGCGCCAGCGGCAACACTGGAATCGCGATCAACAGCAGATACAGCGGGAACAGCCAGCGCGCGCGCAGCACGTGGCGCTCGTCGCGGCATTCCACCGCGCCGACGTGGAACTGGTGCGGCAGCGTGAACATCGCCAGCACGCCCAGCAGCACCAGCGGCGCGAAGCCGGACAGGTCGCCGGCCTGCGGCCGCAGCAGCTCGGTCGCGGACGGCGCCGCCGGCAGTCGGAACGCGAAGATCCCGATCGCCAGCATCGCGCCGAGCTTGAGCAGGGCTTCAAACGCCATCGCCAGAATCAGCCCGCGGTTGTGTTCGGCGGCGCTGGCGCTGCGGGTGCCGAACAGCATCGCGAACGCCGCCATCGCCAGCGCCACGTACAGCGCGCTGTCCTGCCAGGCCGGCACCTGCGCGGCGTCGTCGCGGACCAGCAGCGCGAAACTCATCGCCACCGCCTTCAGCTGCAGCGCGATGTACGGCACGATGCCGAGCACCGCGACGAAGGTGACCGCGGCCGCCAACCAGCCGTCATGGCCGA
>JAYUIZ010000210.1:0-2764 GCA_043765595.1 Lysobacter sp.
TCTCGCCGGCCAACGGCGAGCCGATCATCGTGCCGTCGCAGGACGTGGTGCTCGGCCTCTATTACATGACTCGCGCTTTGGAGAACAAGGCGGGCGAGGGCATGGCGTTCGCGAATATCTCCGAAGTGAAGCGCGCCTACGACAACCGCGTGGTCGAACTGCACGCCAAGGTCAAGGTCCGAATCAATGAGCTGGTGATCGAAGAAGACGGCAGCCGCGAATACAAAACCGCGATCGTCGACACCACCGTCGGCCGCGCCCTGCTGCAGGAAATCCTGCCGGTAGGCCTGCCGTTCGCGCTGGTGAATACCGAACTGACCAAGAAGAACATCAGCCGCCTGATCAACAGCAGCTACCGTCAGCTTGGCCTGAAGGACACGGTGGTGTTCGCCGACAAACTGATGTACACCGGCTTCGCCTACGCAACCCGCTCCGGCGTGTCGATCGGTATCGACGACATGACCATTCCGCTGGAAAAGAAGGGCATTCTCGCCGAGGCCGAAACCGAAGTGCTGGAAATCCAGCAGCAGTATCAGTCGGGTCTGGTCACCGCGGGCGAACGCTACAACAAGGTCGTCGATATCTGGTCGCGCACCAACGAGCGCGTGGCCAAGGCGATGATGGACACCATCGGCACCGAGAAAGTGCAGAACGCCAAGGGCGAGACCATCGACCAGAAGTCGATGAACTCGATTTACATCATGGCCGACTCTGGCGCCCGTGGTTCGCAGGCCCAGATCCGTCAGCTCGCCGGTATGCGCGGCCTGATGGCCAAGCCCGACGGTTCGATCATCGAAACGCCGATCACCGCGAACTTCCGTGAAGGCCTGAACGTTCTGCAGTACTTCATCTCGACCCACGGCGCCCGTAAGGGTCTCGCGGATACCGCGCTGAAGACCGCGAACTCCGGTTACCTGACCCGTCGTCTCGTCGACGTGGCCCAGGACGTGGTGATCACCGAAGTCGACTGCGGCACGTCGCAAGGTCTGATGATGACCCCGATCGTCGAAGGCGGCGACGTGGTCGAACCGCTGCGCGACCGCGTGCTCGGCCGCATCGTGGCCGAAGACGTGTTCCTGCCGGGCAACGACGAAGATCCGTTCGTTACCCGCAACACCCTGCTCGACGAAGCCTGGGTGCAGAAGCTCGAAGACGCCAGCGTGCAGATGATCAAGGTCCGTTCGACCATCACCTGCGCCTCGTCATTCGGCGTGTGCTCGTTCTGCTACGGCCGCGACCTGGCCCGTGGTCACACCGTCAATATCGGCGAAGCGGTCGGCGTTATTGCCGCGCAGTCGATCGGCGAGCCCGGCACCCAGCTGACCATGCGTACGTTCCACATCGGCGGCGCGGCTTCGCGTGCGGCGGCGATCGACAACGTCACCGTGAAGACCACCGGCACGATCAAGTTCAACAACCTCAAGCACGTCAGCCATGCCGCCGGCCATCTGGTTGCGGTGTCGCGCTCGGGCGAACTGTCGGTGCTCGACGGCCACGGCCGTGAGCGCGAACGCTACAAGCTGCCCTACGGCGCCACCATCCAGGTCAAGGACGGCGGCGAGATCAAGGCCGGCCAGACCGTGGCCACCTGGGACCCGCATAACCACCCGATCGTGTCCGAAGTCGCGGGTTTCATGCGCTTCATCGATTTCATCGACGGCGTGACCGTGATCGAGAAGACCGACGACTTGACCGGCCTCGCCTCGCGCGAGATCACCGATCCGAAGCGTCGTGGTGCACAGGCCAAGGATCTGCGTCCGCTCGTTCGCATCGTCGACGGCAACGGCAAGGATCTGTCGATCCCGGGTACCGATCTGCCGGCGCAGTACCTGCTGCCGCCGCGCTCGATCGTCAACCTGCAGGACGGCGCGACGGTCGGCGTGGGCGATGTGGTCGCCAAAATCCAGCAGGAAGCTTCGAAGACCCGCGACATCACCGGTGGTCTGCCGCGCGTCGCCGATCTGTTTGAAGCGCGTAAGCCGAAGGATCCGGCGGTGCTGGCGGAGCGTTCGGGCATTGTCAGCTTCGGCAAGGACACCAAGGGCAAGCAGCGCCTGATCATCAAGGACACCGACGGCAGCGAGCACGAAGAGCTGATCCCGAAGTATCGCCAGATCATCGTGTTTGAAGGCGAGCACGTGCAGAAGGGCGAAACCGTGGTTGACGGCGAATCCAGCCCGCAGGACATCCTGCGCCTGCTCGGCGTCGAACCGCTGGCGTCGTACCTGACCAAGGAAATCCAGGACGTTTACCGTCTGCAGGGCGTGAAGATCAACGACAAGCACATCGAAGTGATCGTCCGTCAGATGCTGCGAAAGGTCGAAATCACCGACCAGGGCGATAGCAAGTTCCTGCACGGCGAACAGGTCGAGCGTCAGCGCCTGATCGAAGAAAACGCGCGCTTGGCTGCCAAGAACGGAATCCTGGCCCAGTACGACCCGGTGCTGCTCGGCATCACCAAGGCCTCGCTGGCGACTGAGTCGTTCATCTCGGCGGCTTCGTTCCAGGAAACCACCCGCGTGCTCACTGAGGCGGCCGTCCGCGGCACCCGCGATACGCTGCGCGGCCGGAAGGAGAACGTGATCGTCGGCCGTCTGATCCCGGCCGGCACCGGCGGGGCCGCCAGCCGCGTCAAGAAAATCGCAGCCGACCGCGATATCGACGTGATCGAGGCGCGCCGTTCGATGGCCGAAAGTGCAGCAGCCCTTGCCGCACCCACGGACATCGTGATGGACGCCGCCGAAGTGGATACCAGTCTGGTCGA
>JAYUIZ010000211.1:0-2762 GCA_043765595.1 Lysobacter sp.
CTCTAAACCATTGATTTCAAGCGCTTTCTGAACGACACCGACACCGTTCGTCGGGCTATGTTGCAGTGCAACAAAATCGGCGCTATGTTGCATCGCACAAACCCGGCACCCTCTGCCGGCATCCCCGCCTCAGGAGTCCGCCATGTACCAGCAATTCAACGATCAGTTCACCCAGTCGACCCGTCAGTTCGCCGATACCTCGGCCCAGGCCGGTCGTCTCGCTCTCGAAAACACCGAAGCCGTCTTCGGCCTGCAGTTCGCCGCCATCGAACAGAGCGTCAACGCCACCTTCGCCTTCTGGGGCGAGCTGGCCGAAGTGCGCGACCTCGACGGCCTGAAGGCAGTGTGGCCGAAGGGCGTGCAGATCGCCCGCGAAAACGTCGAGCGCAGCATCGGTACCGGCCAGGAAGTGTTCGGCCGCACCGTGAAGACCAGCGAAGCCATCGCCCAGATCGCCAAGGGTCAGTTCGAAACCGTCGCCGCCAATGTGCAAGCCGACGCAGAGAAAGTGGTCAAGGCCGCCAGCCGCAAGGCTGCCGGCTGATTCTAGCGCTGTAGCCGCAGCGATAACGCCGCGCCCCACGCACGGCGCCTGCTTCTCGCTTGTCTCATGCCCGGTAGTGCAAGCTGCCGGGCTTTTTATTGCTTCACCGCCTTCATCGGTCACCCAGCCTGAACCGCGGAAAACGGCACACCCTGTGTCAAAACTAATGCTTGATCAAATTTTGAATCAAATTCAGAATTTGTACTCCGCTTCTAATCTCTAGCCACGCCATGAGTACAAAAGATCGTCGCCTGCGCGAACGCGCGGAGCGCGAGCAACGTTTTCTCGACAAAGCACAGGAGCTGATCCAGCGCGATGGTCTGCTGTCGCTGCAGATGTCCCGGATCGCTGAGGAATGCGACTACGCCACCGGCACGCTGTACCAGCATTTCGCCAGCAAGGAGGACCTGCTGGTCGCTTTAGCCACCCGCAATTGCCTGAGCCGGGTCGACCTGTTCGAGCGAGCCGCGCGCTGGCACGGCCCCACCCGCGAACGGATGCTGGCGATCGCGCTCGCCGATTTGATGGTGATCCGCGACCAACCCGAACACTTCCGGCTGGCCCAGTTCGTCTGGACCGATGTCATCTGGGGCGCAGCCTCGGCCGCAAGCCGGCAATCTTCGCTGGAAGCCAGCGGGCCGCTGGGGGCCTTGGTCGACGGCATCGTCCTGGATGCGATCGCCGCTGGCGACCTCCGCGCCGATCTCGGCCTGCCGCCGCAGGCCGTGGCAATCGGCCCATGGACGCTCTCCCTTGGGCTGCATACCCTGACCCTTGCCGAAGGCTTGCTCGAAGGTCGCGCGCTGGGCGACCCCTATCGATTGCTCATGAAGCATCTGCATTACCTGCTCAACGGCTACGGCTGGCTACCGCTGTTCGACCCCGCCAACGACGATTCCCTAGATGCCCTCAACACGCGGCTTTGTCGCGAGGTCTTCGGCAGCCCGTGCCCACAATCCCGCCCAACCGCTCCGGTCACTCTTTCCGACGCGCACTCGCTTTCAGGTATCCGCCATGACTGATCACCCCCATTCGCCCGGCCACGACGCGCCACGCGCAACTGCGCGCAAGGCTTCCACAACAAAGCGGATGGTACTGATGCTGATCGCCGCGACCGTCATCTTCGGCGGCATTTTCGGGATGAAATGGTTCGGCTCCAAACAGATGAACACGTTCTTCGACAACATGCCGCAACCGCCAGCATCGGTCAGCGTCGCGGTGGCGAAGGCAGAGCGCTGGCGCGATGGCGCCGAAGCCGTAGGTACGTTTGTGGCGGTCAACGGCGCCGATGTCACCACCGAAGCAGGCGGCATCATCCGTGAGTTCCTGTTTGAACCGGGCCAGCGGGTGAAAGCCGGCACGGTGCTGGTGCGGCTGAATACCACCAACGAAGAAGCCACGCTGCGCGCGCTGGAAGCCGCAGCCAAACTCGCCGTCACGCAGCGCGACCGTTGGCGCGAACTCGGCGCGCAGAAGCTGGTCTCGCAGGCCGACGTGGAACAACGCGCGGCTGATGCGGCGACGACGCTCGCTCAGGTCGAAGCACAGCGTGCGTTGGTAGCGCAGAAGACCATCCGCGCGCCCTTCGACGGCACGCTGGGCATCCGCAAGGCGAATCTGGGCCAGTACATCGCGCCAGGCAGCCCGATCGTCAATCTGCAGTCGATGAATCCGATCTTCCTTGATTTCACGCTGCCGCAGCAGCGTATGGATCAAGTGGTGGAAGGCATGATCGTCCAAGCGACCGTCGATTCCCTGCCCGGCCGCAGGTTTGAAGGCCGGATCACCGCGATCGAACCGCTCATCGATGCCGAAACCCGCAGTTTCAAGGTGCAGGCGACCGTTCTGAACGACGACAACGCGCTGCGTCCAGGCACGTTCGCCAAGATCGGTTTCGACCTGGGTAACGAACAGGCGGTGGTGGTGATTCCGCAGACCGCCGTCAGTTTCAATCCCTACGGCAATGCGGTGTATGTCGTCCGCGAAGTTCCGTACGGCGAGAACGAGGTCGGGATGGACGGCAAGCCGCTGAAGGGCATGAAGCAGGTGGTGCAGCAGCGCTTCATCAAGACCGGCAGTACCCGCGGCGACCTGGTTGCGGTCATTGATGGTCTGAAGCCGGGCGAGCGGGTGGTGACCAGTGGTCTACTGAAGCTCCGCAACGACGCCGTGGTGACGATCAACAACACCGTGCAGCCGACCGCGGAATCCGCACCGA
>JAYUIZ010000212.1:0-2756 GCA_043765595.1 Lysobacter sp.
CAGATGCTTCTGGCCGAGGATGAACTGGACCAGACCCACCGCCATCATCACGCCCGCCAGCGCGAAACCGTAGCCCCAGCCGATGTTCTCGCCCAGATAGGCCACGATCAGCGAGGACAGAAACGCGCCGACGTTGATGCCCATGTAAAAAATGGTGAAACCCGAATCCCGGCGCGGGTCGGTGTCGCTGTACAGGCGTCCGACAATCGTCGAGATGTTCGGCTTGAGAAAGCCCACGCCCACGCCGATCAGCGCCAGCGACGCATACATGACCTGCACCGCAAACCCGTCCGGTATCGCATTGCCCACCGTGCCGCTGGCGGCGTGGCCGGTGTAGGCCATGCCCAGTTGACCCAGCACCAGCAGGCTTCCGCCGAACACCACCGCTTTGCGCATGCCCAAGTAGCGGTCGGCGAGCAGGCCGCCCAGCAGCGGAAGGGCATAGGCCAAGCCGGCATAGGTGCCCAGCAGCAGATAACCGTCGGTATCGGTGAACAGGTGATGCTTGGTCAGGTACAGGAACAGCAGCGCCTTCATGCCGTAGAACGCGAAGCGCTCCCACATCTCGGTCAGGAAACAGACGTACAGGCCTTTGGGATGGCCGAGGATTTGGTCCTGATCGGACAGGGCGGGCACTTGGGTGGTCACGGCGATTTCCGGTGAGACGAGCGGCGGAGTATGCCAGCGGCGGCCCGTCGAAGTCCGCCGCCGCCCGCCCTGCGCCGGCAGTTCCGGCCTCGGGGGTGTCTTTCGGGCTATGCCGCACCCCGGTCGCGGGCCTACCATCGCGATCCCATCCATTGCCGACCCTCGACAGGAAGCCCCATGTCCCCGATGCGTACCTCCCTGTGGCTGGCTATGTGCCTGCTGATACCCGTTGCCGCCAACGCCGCGCGCGGCTTCGAACCCCGCGACCTCGTCGCGCTGGACCGCCATTCCTCGCCCACGCTGTCGAGCGACGGCCGCGCGCTGGTCTTCGCCAAGCGCAGCGTGGACCTCGCTGCGAACAAGTCTTCGACCTCGCTGTGGATCGAGAATCTGGTCACGCGCGACGCCGTGCCGCCGAAGCGTCTGACGCCTGAAGGCTGGAACGTGAATTCGCCGACGTTTTCCGCCGACGGCAAGACCGTGTACTTCCTCAGCGCGAAATCCGGCAGCCAGCAGCTGTATGCGATTCCTGCCGCTGGCGGCGAGCCGAAACAGCTGACCGATCTGCCGGCCGATGTCGGCGGCTACAAGCTGTCGCCGGACGGCAAGCGCGTCGCGCTGGCGCTGGAAGCGTTCGTCGATTGCAAATCCGATCTCGCCTGCACCAAGAAGTGCCTGGACGACACCGCCGCGCGCAAGAGCAGCGGAGTGCTCTACGACAAAATCTTCGTCCGCCATTGGGACACCTGGGCCGACGGCCGGCTCAACCGCGTGTTCGCCGCGACCCTGCCGCAGGGCAAGGGAAAACCGCTGAAGACCGTGACGCTGATCGGCGCCGACGTGATCGGCGATGTGCCTTCCAAGCCCTTCGGCGATACCGGCGAATTCACGTGGTCGCCGGATGGAAAATCATTTGTGCTGTCCGCACGCAAAGCCGACCGCACCGAGCCCACCAGTACCAATTTCGATCTGTATCTGGTCGCCGCCGACGGCAGCGGCAGCGCGCGCAATCTCACCGAAGCCAACAAGGCCTGGGACACCGGTCCAGTGTTCTCCGCCGACGGCAAGACCCTGTATTACCGCGCGATGAAGCGCCCGGGTTTCGAGGCCGACCGCCTCGCGCTGATGGCGATGGATCTGGCGTCGGGCACGACGCGCGAACTCGCGCCGAAGTGGGATGCGTCCGCCGACGGCATCACGTTGTCCGCCGACGGCAAATCGATCTACACCACCGCGCAGGAACTGGGGCGGCATCCGCTGTTCTCGGTGTCGATCGACACCGGCGAAGTCACCTCGATCTTCAAGGACGGCAGCGTGGGCGCGTTCGAGCTCGCGGGCGACACCCTTGCCGTTTCCGCGAACTCGATGAAGACCGGCGACGTGATCCACGTCACCAGCGCCGACGGCAAGGCAGCGCTGCGCGCGATCACGCCCAGCGCCGAAAAAATGCTGCCGGACGTGCGCTTCGGCGAGTACGAACAGTTCCGCTTCCCCGGCTGGAACAACGAAACGGTGCACGGCTACGTGTTGAAGCCCTGGAATTACGAGGAAGGCAAAACCTATCCAGTTGCATTCCTGATCCACGGCGGCCCGCAGGGCAGCTTCGGCGACGGCTGGAGCTATCGCTGGAACCCGCAGACCTACGCCGGTCAGGGCTATGCGGTGGTGATGATCGACTTCCATGGCTCCACCGGCTACGGCCAGAAGTTCACCGATTCGATCAGCGGCCACTGGGGCGACCGCCCGCTGGAAGATCTGCAGAAAGGCTGGGCCGCGGCGCAGAAGCAATACGCGTTCCTCGACGGCGACCGCGCCTGCGCGCTCGGCGCCAGCTATGGCGGCTACATGATCAACTGGCTTGCCGGCAACTGGTTCGACAAGAAGGGCAATGCGCCTTTCAAGTGCCTGGTGAACCACAACGGCGTGTTCGATACCCGTTCGATGGGCCTGGTTACGGAAGAACTGTGGTTCACCGAATGGGAGTTCGGCGGCCCGCTGCACGAGAAGCCCGATGGCTACGAGCGCTTCAACCCGGCACGCCATATCCAGAAGTGGAAGACCCCGATGATGGTGGTTGCCGGCCAGAACGATTTCCGCGTGCCGATCGA
>JAYUIZ010000213.1:0-2754 GCA_043765595.1 Lysobacter sp.
AACTGGTCTTCCACTTCAAAGAAGCCGCCGTTGACGAAATAGTGGTTCTCGATGCGCGCAAACGCGAGCGCGAACGCGGCGTCCTCATGGCCGGCGACGAAATCGTCATCGACGTGCAGGAAGCTGGTGGCGCCTTCCCACACGCTCCACGCGCGCGCGGCGGACAGGCGGGTGGCTTCGTCGTTGCTGGTGAGGCGGCGGTGGAAGGCCGAAATCAGGTCGTGGCGTTCGACCGGCGGAATCGCATTGATGTAGTACTCCCATGCATCGGGGAACAGCCGCGAGGCGCCTTCCTGATAGAACCATTCCAGCTCCCAGCGGCGCAGCATGAAGATGCCGCGCAGCACCAGCTCGGTGACGCGCTGCGGGTGGGTTTCGGCATAGGCCAGCGCAAGCGTGGAACCCCACGAACCGCCGAACACCTGCCAGCGCTCAATGCCCAGCGTCTCGCGCAGGGTTTCGATGTCGGCGACCAGCGCCCAGGTGGTGTTGTCGACCAGATCCGCGTGCGGCGTCGAACGTCCGCTGCCGCGCTGGTCGAACAGGACGATGCGGTACTTCGCCGGGTCGTGGAAACGGCGCATCTTCGGGCTGCAGCCGGCGCCCGGGCCGCCGTGCAGCAGCACCACCGGCTTGCCGTCCGGATTGCCGCACTGTTCATAATACAGCGTGTGGCGGTCGTCGACCTTGAGCGTGCCGCTGTCGAAAGGCTGGATGTCGGGATAGAGCGTGCGCATGGTGTGGCCTGATGGGTTCGGATCCGATGAAGACCGGATGCAATTCGGGGGAATGCGCGGCATCGCCGCGAACGGGCCAGTCTAGCGCAGGGTTCAGCGTGGCCAATGGCCTGAAGTCACGCGCTCGCGGCTTTCCAGATCGCGATGGGTCTGGACATCATCGAACCCGGCGCCCTGCAGCAGCCCGCGCACCGCGTCGCCCTGCTCCCAGCCATGTTCCAGCAGCAGCCAGCCGCCCGGGCGCAGATGCGCAGGTGCATCGCGGACGATGGTGCGGATGGCGTCGAGACCGTAGCGCCCCGACGACAGCGCCGGCTCCGGTTCGTAGCGCAGTGCATGCAGATGCGCATCGCCAACTGCGATATACGGCGGATTGCTGGCGATCAGATCGAAGCGTTCTCCGGCCAGCGGCTGCAGCCAGTCGCCGCGGCGGAATTCGACATTGTTCAAGCGCAGTGCGTCTGCGTTCGCACCGGCGACCGCGAGTGCGCCGTCACTCACGTCGACCGCGATGACCTGCGCCTGCGGTCGCTCATGCGCCAGCGCCAGCGCGATCGCGCCGCTGCCGGTGCCCAGGTCGACCAGTCGCAGCGCTGTGTCGGGCGGCGCGCGCTCCAAGGCCAGTTCGACCAGAAGTTCGGTTTCCGGGCGCGGAATGAGGGTTTGCGGCGAGACCATCAGATCGAAGGTCCAGAAGCCGCGGTGGCCGGTCAGGTACGCCACCGGCTCGCCAGCGATGCGGCGCGCGAGCAGCGTCTCGAAGCGCGATTGCGCGGCGGTATCGATCGATTCGTCGCCATGGGCGAACAGCCAGACGGACGGGCGGTCCAGCGCATGCGCCAGCAGCACGCGGGCGTCGGTGGCGTCGATCCGTTCGCAGGCCTGGCGCAGCACTGCATCCAGAGTGGGGCGTGGACTCGTCATCATCCACGTATCGTAGCCGTTAGCGGCTGCGGCGCCCTCCCCACCATTCGCAGAACAGGCCGTATCCATGCCCCGAAGTTTTCCCTTCCGCAGTCTGGCCGTAGCGCTGCTCGCACTGATCGCGACAGGCTGTCAGAGCCTCGGTTTCGGCATCGCCAACGCCGGGGTGGCCCCACCTACGGCCAGCGTCGTCTACGACCGGCAGAATGACCTCTCACTCGACCTCTATCCGCCTGCGTCGTCCGCGAACGGCCCTGTGCCAGTAGTGGTGTTTTTCTACGGCGGCAACTGGCGGAGCGGCGAGCGCGGGCAGTATCGGTTTGTGGGGCAGCGGCTGGCGGAGTCCGGCGTGCTTGCGATTGTTGCCGACTATCGGACGTTTCCGCGCGCGGTGTTCCCGGGATTCGTGGAAGACGCCGCCGCCGCGGTGGCCTGGGCGCGGGTGCACGCGGCCGAATACGGCGGCGACCCGCAGCGGCTGTACGTCGCCGGGCATTCCGCGGGGGCGCAGATCGCTGCGCTGGTCGGCCTGGACGCGCGCTATCTGGCGCCGCACGGGATGAAACCGCGCGACCTGGCCGGAGTCATCGGGCTGTCGGGACCGTACGACTTCGAGATCGCCGGCTATGAGGACGTGTTCGGCCCCGAAGCGCAGTGGCCGCAGGCGCAGCCGATCCGATTCGTCGATGGCGACGAGCCGCCGTTCCTGCTGGCCCATGGCACGGGCGACACGGTGGTGGAGGCCAAGGACAGTCAGGAGCTGGCCGACAAACTGCGCGCGGCGGGGGGCGAGGCAACCCTGCTGTGGCTGCCGGACGCCGGGCATATCGCCCCACTGGCGGCGATGTACCGCCCCAGCCGAAATCCGGCCCTGCTGGAGGCGATCCGGACGTTCGTGGGCGGCGAATCCGTGGACAACGGGTCTGCCGTGGTCGCTCCGGCCCGTTGACCCCGCCCGGCCGCATCCCCCAAGCGATCATTCGTAGGAGTGTCTGCGGGCCGATCAGGCCGGGGAAAGTCTTTGGCTGCCCATCGGGCCTAACAGGCTGCTGAAATACCTCCGTCCAGGAGGTATTTCAGTGAGCACGTCCGG
>JAYUIZ010000214.1:0-2754 GCA_043765595.1 Lysobacter sp.
TCGTCGCAGCCATAGATGCGGTTGCCGATCAGCGGCCGCAGTTCTTCGTCGATGCTGCCCTCGTGCTCGATGGTTAGATACGCGATGCAGCGGCGCGCATCCAATCGATGCGGGGCGACGATAGCCTGTGTGGGGCAAATATCGATGCAGCGCACGCAGCTGCCGCAGTGTTCGCTGGCCGGTGGATCCACCGGCAGCGGCAGATCGACGTAGATTTCGCCCAGAAAAAACCACGAACCGCCGTCCTTGTCGATCAGGCAGGTATGTTTGCCGATCCAGCCCAGCCCGGCGTTGCGCGCCAGCGCGCGTTCCAGCACCGGTGCCGAATCCACGAACACCCGATAGCCGAACGGGCCGATCTCCGCAGCGATGCGGTCTGCCAGCTTCTGCAGGCGATTACGCATCAGCTTGTGATAATCGCGTCCCAGCGCGTAGCGCGCGACGTAGGCGCGTTCGCCGTCGTCCAGCGTGGCCCAGGCTTGGTCCGCATCGCGGCCGTAGTCCAGTCCCACCGAAATCACCCGCAGCGTGCCCGGCACCAGCTCGGCGGGGCGGCTGCGCTTGTCGCCGTGATCGGCCATCCAGCGCATTGAACCGTGCAGCCCCTGCGCCAGCCAGTCGCGCAGGTGGGTTTCGTCCGCGCCCAGTTCGATATCGGCGATGCCGCAGCGCTGAAAGCCGAACTCGCCAGCGAGCGTCTTGATCCGCAGGGCCAGCGCGTGCGGATCGGGAGCGGGGTGGCTGATGTCGGCGGTGTGTTCGTCGGTCTGTTTCACCCTGGGAGTATAGAATCCGGCCATGCAGATCGCCTCACTCAACGACATGACCAAGCTGTACCGCGGTGCCGCGGTGCGCGCTGCCGAAAAAGTGGCGATGACGCGTTTCGGCCTGGACGAAGACGATCTGATGGCCCGCGCAGGTCTGGGCGCGTGGCGGCTGTTGTTGGACCGCTGGCCGCAGGCGCAGCGCATCGGCATCGTCTGCGGTCCGGGCAACAACGGCGGCGACGGTTATGTGTTGGCCGAGCTTGCGCGCAGTTCCGGGCGTCATGTTTTCGTGCTGCGTCTGGGCGATGAGGTGAAAGCGGGAGCTGCCCGGCGCGCCGCTGACGCTTACACGCAGGCGGGTGGCGCGGTGTCCACGCTGGTCGCCGACGACGGGCTTCCGCAGGTTGATGTCTGGGTGGATGCGCTGTTCGGCATCGGTCTGCAACGCGCGCTGGAAGGCGCCGCGGCGGATGTCGTGGCCGCGCTCAATCGCGATGCCTCATCGCCGGTGTTGTCCCTCGACGTGCCGTCGGGCGTGGATGCCGACAGCGGTCATCATCATGGTCTGGCGGTGCGCGCCACCGTCACTCTGAGCTTCATCGCCGGCAAGCCCGGACTGTACACCGGCCGCGGTCGCGAGGCGGCCGGCGAGGTGGTGATCGATACACTCGGCCTTGCCGATCATGTCTTCGATGATCTGGAACCCGCTGCGCGCCTCGCCCGTGCGGACGCATTGCGCCTGTGGCTGCAGCCGCGCGTGCGCAATGCGCACAAGGGCCATTTCGGCAGCGTGCTGTGCATCGGCGGCGATCACGGCTACGGCGGCGCCATCGCGCTGTGCGCCGAAGCCGCCCACCGCGCCGGCGCCGGGCTGGTCAGTGCGGCCACGCGTGCGGAGCATGTGGCGGTATTGCTGGCGCGGCGCCCCGAAACGATGGCGCGCGCGGTCGCTTCGGTAGAAGAATTGAAGCCTTTGCTGGATGCCGCCAGCGTCATCTCGATAGGCCCCGGGCTTGGTAGCAGTGAATGGAGCGCGGCCATGCTGTACGCCGCGCTGGCTGCCGGAAAACCGCTGGTACTCGACGCGGATGCCCTGAACGCGATGGCCAGACGCGACGCGCTCGCGCTTGGCGATGCGGTGCTTACGCCGCATCCGGGCGAAGCCGCGCGACTGCTGGGCGAACGCGTGGCCGATCTCGAACGCGACCGGATCCTGTCCGTGCGCCAGCTCGCGGCGCGCTACGACTGCGCGGTGGTGCTGAAGGGCGCCGGCACCGTGGTGATGGCGCCCGGCGAAGTTCCGGTGATCATCGATGCCGGCAACCCGGGCATGGCCACCGGCGGCATGGGCGATGTGCTGACCGGCGTGATCGCTGCCGTGATCGCGCAGGGTTGGTCGAATTTCGATGCCGCCGTCTGCGGTGCGCTGCTGCATGCCGCTGCCGGCGATGCTGCCGCGCGCGATGGCGGCGAACGCGGGCTGCTGCCTTCGGATCTGTTCGTGCCTCTGCGTCGTCTGGCCAACCCGGTGATGCGCGCATGAGCGAAGCAGGCATCAGCGGCGCAGGCATCAGAGAAGCTGGCATTCGAGAAACAGGCATTCGAGAAGCAGGCAGCGACGATGCCATCGCGCTGCATCTGGCCGACGCGGACGCCACCGAGCGTCTCGCGCAGGCGCTCGCGCGCGCCGCGCCCACGCCCGCGGTCGTCCATCTGTACGGCGATCTGGGCGCAGGCAAATCCACGCTCGCGCGCGGTTGGCTGCGCGCGTTGGGCGTGACCGGCGCGATCCGCAGCCCGACCTACACGCTGGTCGAACGTTATTCGCTGCCGGCAGGCGAAGCCCTGCACCTCGATCTATACCGGATCGGCGACGGCGCCGAGCTCGAATTCCTCGGTCTGGACGATACCGACGCGGCGCTGTGGCTGGTCGAATGGCCGGAGCGCGGGGGCGGTTCGCTGCCCGCGGCCGACCTGCGTGTGGCGC
>JAYUIZ010000215.1:0-7958 GCA_043765595.1 Lysobacter sp.
GATACGAAAAAGCCGCCTTTCGGCGGCTTTTTGTTTGCGATGAGTCGCGCAGGACTCAGTCGTTATCCAGCGCCGACTTTTCGCTGGCCAGCGGATTGAGCTTGCGGAAGATCGACGGGTAGTTTGGCCACTTGTCGCCGTCGGTCAGCCACGGATGCTGCGGGGATTTCTGCTGCAGCTGCTGGCGTGCGCTGCCGGCGAGGGTGGTGTTGCCCAAGCGGGTATAGGCTTCGGCCATCACTGCGATGCCATCGTTCTCAAACGCGCTGCCCGGATAGGTTTCGCGCATGTATTCTGCGCGTTCGATCGCGGCGACCCACGCGGTCCGGCGCAGGTAGTACATGGCGGTTTCGATCTCGTGGCGCGCGAACAGGTCGCGCAGCTCACCCATGCGCTTGGTCGAGTCTGCGGCATAGCGGGAGTTGGGATAGCGTTCGGTGACGATCTTGAAGTCGTTGAACGCCTGCTGCGGCGTGGCCAGGTCGCGGCGGCTGGCGTCGAGCTTCCAGACGCGCTGCAGGAATACGGTGTCTCGGCTGGAGTTGACCAGACCGCGCAGGTAATAGACATAGGCAGCGTTGCGATGGGTGGGATAGGTGCGCAGGAAACGGTCGATGGTGGAGATCGCATCGTCGTTGGTGCCCATCTTGTACTGTGCGTAGGCGGTTTCGATCAGCGCCTGCTCGGTGTACGAGCCGTAGGGATATTGCGCGATCAAGCGCTTGTAGGTCAGCACGGCGGCGTCGTAGTTGCCGTTGCGGATCGAGCGCTGGCCTTTTTCGTACAGCTCGGTGACCGGCACGCCTTCATTCGCGTCCTTGTCCTTGAACACGCCCTTCAGTCTGGCGCAGCCGGAGGTAGCAAGGGCGAACATCAGGACCAGCAGCAGTGAGGGGCGCATGAGCGCGGAGAGCGAAAGGCGGCGAAGGGGCATGCGGGCTGCTGCTGGACGGGTGAGCGGGCGATAATACCAGCCCAGACCGGCCAGCCCCTTAACAGCCTGCCGGAGATCCGCGCCGCCGACGGCCCTGCCGCCGCATTCACAGGCGCAGGCTCGCAGACCCTACCGCCGGTGGCCTCGGCACACCTACCTCGATGCGCGATACCGTCCCGGTTGCGCAACCCCAACCCATCAGGAGTTCCGGATGTCCTCACCCACGCCAACGCCAGCCGCGGAGACCGCAGCCCGCCTGTCGGTGGTGCCCGACGCGGCCTCCGGGCGCCGCTTCGATGCAGTGCTGGCCGAACTGTTCCCCGAATACTCCCGCTCGCGCCTCGCCGAGTGGATCAAATCCGGGGATGTCCTGCTGGACGGCCGCCAGGTGCGGCCGCGCGACCTCGTGCGCGGCGGCGAGTCCGTGTCGCTGACCGTGGTGCTGGAGATCCAGACCCGCTCCGAGCCTGAGGACATCGCCCTGGACGTTCTGTATGAGGACACCGACGTCTACGTGCTGAACAAGCCCGCCGGACTGGTGGTGCATCCGGGCGCCGGCAACCCGGCCGGCACGCTGGTGAACGCGCTGCTGCACCGCGACCCGGCGCTGGTCACGCTGCCGCGGGCGGGCATCGTCCATCGGCTCGATAAGGACACCTCCGGGGTGATGGTGGTGGCGCGGACCTTGCCGGCGCACACCGCGCTGGTCGCCCAGCTGTCGGCGCGCGACGTGCACCGGCAATACCTCGCGGTGGTGTCGGGTTCGCTGGTCTCGGGCGGCACGGTGAATGCCGCGATGGACCGCCACCCGCGCGACCGCCTGCGTCAGACCGTGCGTGAGGACGGGCGCGAAGCGGTCACCCATTACCGCCTGCGCGAACGTTTCCGCGCCCACACGCTGCTGGAATGCCGGCTGGAAACCGGCCGCACCCACCAGATCCGCGTGCACATGGCGCACATCAAGCACCCGATCATCGGCGACCCGCTTTACGGCGGGTCACTGAAGCTGCCGAAAGGCGCGACCAGCGCACTGATCGAATCCCTGCGCGGCTTCCGGCGTCAGGCGCTGCACGCCGAAACCCTTGAATTCACCCATCCGATCAGCGGCGAGCCGGTCCGCTGCTCCACGCCGATGCAGGCCGACATGCAGTCGCTGGTCCGCGCGCTGCGCGACGACAGCCGCGAGGCTGCGGAGCGCGAGCGGTGAGTCGTGCGTCCGTCGCTCCGGCTTTGCTGCCCGCGGACTGGCCTGCGCCGCCTGGCGTGCACGCCTTCACCACGCTGCGCCACGGCCTGGGCGTCTCGTCGCCGCCGTTCGATGATTTCAACCTCGGCAACCGTTACGCCGCCGATGGCGACGATCCGGACACGGTCGAGCGCAACCGCGCGCTGCTGGTCGCAGCTGCCGGCCTGCCGTCGCTGCCGCACTGGCTGAAACAGGTGCATGGCATCGACGTGGTGCGGTGCGATGGCTCGCCCAGGGAGGGTCATGAACCCATCGCCGACGCCTCGGTCACCGCCGCGCCCGGCACGGTGCTGGCCATCCTCACCGCCGACTGCCTGCCGGTGGTGTTTGCGGCGGACGACGGTCGCGAAGTCGCCGCCGCCCACGCCGGCTGGCCCGGGCTCTCGGCCGGCATGCTGGAAGCCACGGTCGCCGCGATGCATACCCCCGCCGACCGCCTGCTCGCCTGGATCGGCCCCGCCGCCGGTCCGCAGCATTACGAAATTGGTGTGGAGGTGCGCGACCGCTTCCTCGTCCAAGATGCGCGCGCCGACACCGCATTCATAGCGACTCGCCCGGATCACTGGCGCGTCGATCTGTTCGCCATCGCGCGCATGCGCCTGGCCCAGGCTGGCGTGACCCGCGTCCACGGCAGCGGTCTCTGCACTATCTCCGACCCACAGCGTTTCTTCTCGCATCGGCGCGATGCCCGCACCGGGCGGATGGCGACGCTGGTGTGGTTCGACTGAACGCCGTCGACCGGTGCGCCGGAGCGAACCGTGCATGACATCGCGCCAGCCGCTGTTCCGTCTCACGCTCGGCCATGCGTTTGAAAGCTTGCCGGCGAGCGTGCGCGCGCTGCACGGCGGCAGCGGTCGCTGGCGCGGCGAAGCCACGGTTGAACGGGGGCACGGACTTCTCTCACGACTGTGCGCATGGCTGACGCGTTTGCCGCCCGAAGGCACGCATCCTGTCGTGGTCGATATCGTCGCCGAGCATGATGGCGAGCGCTGGACGCGTCGTTACGGCAGCGCGCACGCGATGCCATCGCGTCTGTGGCTCACGCGCGGCATATTGTGCGAACGACTGGGGCCGGTGACGCTGCGCTATCGGATGACGGTCGAGAACGATGCGATCGTCTGGCGCGTGATTGGCGTCCGCGTCCTTGGCCTGCTGCCTTTGCCCGCAAGCGGGTTGGTAAACGTGTTGGCGCGCGAATACGACGAAGACCGTCGTTATCATTTCGATGTCCGCGCACGCTTGCCTGGAATTGGTCTGCTGGTGCATTACCGCGGTTGGCTGGAGCCGGCATGAACACCGCGCATGGCAACGATCCGTCCGCGCCGCGCGCGGTGATCGTCTTCGACGGCGTCTGCGTGCTCTGCAACGGCTGGGTGCGTTTCCTGCTGCGCCATGATCGTCGCGAGCGCTATCGCTTCGCCGCGATGCAGGGCGAGAGCGGTCGTGCGCTGCTGGTCGCGAACGGGCTGGATCCCGACGATCCTGTGTCTTTTCTGCTGGTCGAATACGACCTGATCCAACATGGTTCGACGCTGCCGCCGCTGGTGTCCACCGATACGGACGCCATGCGTCGCGTGCTGATGGGTCTGGGCGGCATGTGGCGTATCGCGGGATTGTCGGCGTTGCTGCCGCGACGCGTACGCGATCCGCTCTATCGGATGCTTGCGCGTAACCGCTATCGCTGGTTCGGCCGCCACGACGCCTGTCCGGTGCCCGACCCGACGCAGGCGCATCGATTTTTTTAACTGAATGCCGCCCGGTGTGGCGTTTTTGCGTGACTTGTGGCGGGTGTCGCTGACGGCGACCGGCTTGCTATCGTCGTCGCACTTTTCACGGATCGCTCCCATGCACCTTCTCCGTTCGCCGCGTCCGCTGCTGCTTGGCTGTTTTCTCGCATTCTTCGCGCTGTCCGCAGTCGCGAAAACCCTTCCAGAAGTGCAGACGATGGTGGAGTCCAAGGCCTCTGGCGCGCTTGCTGCCGCCGAGGCCCTGAGCAAGGCCGCACCGAACGATGCGAACGCCTGGATACTCCTGGTGCGTGCGCGGCTGCTGGCCAAACAGGCGGAAAAAGCCATCGTCGCCGGCGAGAAAGCGACCGCGCTCGGCCCGAAAAACGCGCAGGCGTTCTATTGGCTGGGCAATGCCTACGGCAACCGTATCGGCGAGGTCGGCATGCTGTCTAAGATGTCGATGGCGCCAAAGCTGCGCGACGCGTTCGAGCAGGCCGTCAAGCTGGACCCCGCATTGGTCGACGCACGCAGTTCGCTGATCGAATTCTATCTGCAGGCGCCTGGCGCGATCGGTGGCGGTATCGACAAGGCCCGCGCACAGGCGACCGCCATCGCCAGATACGACCGCGCGCGAGGCTTCACTGCGCAAGGGCGTATCGCGATGCATGAGAAGAAGCCTGCCGAGGCTTTGAAAGCTTATGAACAGGCCTACGCGCTGAAGCCGAACGATGTGCAGCTGCGGCTGTCGCTGATCATCGGATATCAGGAAGCCAAGCGCTGGAAGGACGCCTATGCCATGGCCAAGCAGTGGACCGTCGATGAGTCGAAGAAAGCCAAGCCGTGGTATCAGATCGGTCGCATGGCTGCGGAATCCGGTCAATATCTGCCCGAAGGCGAAGCCGCGCTGCGCACCTATCTGAAGCTCGGCCGCGAGACCGGCGACCCGGAGCCGAAGCACGCCCGTTATCGCCTCGGTCAGATTCTGGCGAAGGCTGGGCGCAAGGACGAGGCGCGGGCCGAATTCCAGGCGGCGCTGAAGATCGATTCCAAGTTCAAGGAAGCGAAGGACGCGCTGGCGGCGCTGTGATCTGCGCCTGAGCGTCCGGCACGTAGGCGGGGCACGCTTGAATCGCACCGCGGCGGCCTCATTTACGAAGCATCGCGGCGTCGCCGCCCTGTTTCCAGTGCCATTTCCCGGAGTCCGCCCATGCGCATGGACAAACTCACCTCGCGTTTCCAGCAGGCCATTGCCGACGCACAGTCGCTGGCTGTCGGCCGCGACCACAACGTTATCGAACCTGCGCATCTGCTGGTCGCACTGCTCGACCAGCAGGGCGGCGGCACGCGGCCGCTGCTGGCGCAGTCCGGCGTCAACGTGCCGCTGCTGCGCGAGCGTCTGGGCGAAACCCTTGAAAAACTGCCGAAAGTCTCCGGCCAGGCGGGCAGCTTCAACGTCGGCAACGACCTCGCGCGGCTGCTCAACGTCACAGACAAACTCGCCCAGCAGCGCGGCGATGCCTTCATCGCCAGCGAACTGTTCGTGCTGGCGACGCTGGACGACGGCGGCGACACCGGCCGCGCGCTGAAAGCCGCGGGCGCGAACAAACAGAAACTCGAAGCGGCCATCGACGCGATGCGCGGCGGCGAGAAAGTACAGAGCGAGAACGCCGAGGAGCAGCGTCAGGCGCTGGAGAAATACACTATCGATCTGACCGCGCGCGCGGAGTCCGGGAAACTCGATCCGGTGATCGGCCGTGATGAAGAAATCCGCCGCACCATCCAAGTGCTGCAGCGACGCACCAAGAACAATCCGGTGCTGATCGGCGAGCCCGGCGTGGGCAAGACCGCGATCGTCGAAGGTCTCGCCCAGCGGATCATCAACGGCGAAGTGCCCGAAGGCCTGAAGGGCAAACGCGTGCTGTCGCTGGACATGGGCGCACTGATCGCCGGCGCGAAATTCCGCGGTGAATTCGAGGAACGTCTCAAAGCAGTATTGAACGACCTGGCCAAGAACGAAGGCCAGATCATTCTCTTCATCGATGAATTGCACACCATGGTCGGCGCCGGCAAGGCCGAAGGATCGATGGACGCCGGCAACATGCTGAAACCGGCGCTGGCGCGCGGCGAGCTGCACTGCATTGGCGCGACCACGCTGGACGAATACCGCAAGTATGTGGAGAAGGACGCCGCGCTAGAACGGCGCTTCCAGAAAGTGTTCGTCGGCGAACCCAGCGTCGAGGACACCATCGCGATCCTGCGTGGGCTGAAGGAACGCTACGCGGTGCATCATGGCGTCGAGATCACCGACCCGGCAATCGTCGCCGCGGCCACGCTGTCGCACCGCTACATCGCCGACCGGCAGTTGCCCGACAAGGCCATTGACCTGATGGACGAAGCCGCATCGCGCATCCGCATGGAGATCGACAGCAAACCGGAAGAACTCGACCGGAAAGAGCGTCGTCTGATTCAGCTGAAGATTCAGCGCGAAGCACTCAAGAAGGAAAAAGACGAGGCCTCGAAGCAGCGTCTGGCTGATCTTGAAGCGGAGATCGTCGTGCTGGAGCGCGCGTTCAACGATCTGGAAGAAGTCTGGAAGGCCGAGAAGGCGGTGGTGCAGGGGACAACCCGACTCAAGGAACAGATCGAAGCCGCCAAGCTCGAACTCGAATCGGCGCAGCGCAAGCAGGATTTCGCGAAGATGAGCGAGATCCAGTACGGCACCATGCCCGAGCTGGAAAAACAGCTGAAGGCCGCGCAGGAAGCCGAAACCCAGGGTTTCACGCTGCTGCAGGACAAGGTCACCGAAGAAGAAATCGCCGAAGTGGTGTCGCGCTGGACTGGGATTCCGGTCAGCAAGATGCTGGAAGGCGAGCGCGACAAGCTGCTCAAGATGGAGCAGTTGCTGGGCGCGCGCGTGGTGGGTCAGGCCGAGGCGATCAAGGTCGTCTCAGATGCGGTGCGGCGCACGCGCGCGGGCCTGAGCGATCCGGATCGTCCCAGCGGTTCGTTCCTGTTCCTCGGCCCGACCGGCGTGGGCAAGACCGAGCTGTGCAAGGCGTTGGCGGAATTTCTGTTTGACTCGAACGATGCGATGGTGCGCATCGACATGAGTGAATTCATGGAGAAACATGCGGTGAGCCGTCTGGTCGGCGCGCCTCCGGGCTATGTCGGCTACGAGGAAGGCGGTTATCTCACCGAAGCGATACGTCGTCGTCCGTATAGCGTGATCCTGCTCGACGAGGTGGAGAAGGCGCATCCGGATGTGTTCAATATCCTGCTGCAGGTGCTGGACGACGGCCGCCTTACCGACGGCCAAGGCCGCACCGTGGACTTCCGCAATGCGGTGATCGTGATGACCTCGAATCTCGGCTCGCAGATGATTCAAGAAATGTCGGACGACGACAGCGCCGAGAGTTACACCAAGATGAAGGCCGCGGTGATGGGCGTCGTGCAGGCGCACTTCCGGCCGGAGTTCATCAACCGCCTTGACGACATCGTCGTGTTCCATGCGTTGGACAAAGCGCAGATCCGCGAGATCGCGAAGATTCAGCTGCGCGGGCTGGAAAAGCGCTTGTCCGAGCGCGGCATTCGCATCGAGTTATCGGACAAAGCCTTCGATCTGCTCGGCAATATCGGCTTCGATCCTGTCTACGGTGCGCGTCCGTTGAAACGCGCGATCCAGCAGCAGTTGGAAAACCCGCTGGCGCAGCGGATCCTCAGCGGCGAGTACGCTAATGGCGATACGGTCAGTGTCGATGCCGACGGCGGAAGGCTGGTGTTCGCCAAGACGTGATCATTCGTGCCGGCGCCGCTTTTGTGACGTCGGCACGCTGTCGGAATTTCAGACCGCTGATCCTTCCGGGCCGGCTTCGAGCGCAGCGACCTTTGCCTCCAGCGCCTCGATCCGCGCCAGCAGCGCGTCCATCGCATCGCCGTCGTAAGCGCGGGACGATGCTTCTGCGCTGCGTTCGGGTATCGCCGGCTCGCCGCAGAACAAATGGGCGTAGCGGTCCTCGCGCTGGCCGCTGCCGCGCGGCAGCCGACGGAT